>CAJZDE010000006.1:0-18503 GCA_915063165.1 uncultured Streptococcus sp. | reverse complement strand
TGGGTTACTAGTATTATTATATAAAAAAAGACAAGTAAAAATCAAGGTCAAAGGCTTACTTTTCAGAAAAATTTTCTACTATTTCATTCAAGTCCTCAAATGTTAATCTTCTTGTAACATAGTCCGCTTGATTTTTCATCATTTGGTAAAAATATCGTAACTTGGTTTCGTTTTCTTCGTCGTAAAAAAGGTAACAAGTATCTGTATTTTCCAGCAGAAATTTCTGATAATCGCGTAATTGTCCCTTGTGCTCATATTGTGGATAGGCGTATTTGACAAAATCAACTTGCTTGAACTCACTCAATTTCGCTTGATTTGCTTCATTCCAATTACTGCCATGGGTTTCAAAATCAAAAATGGTCGCCAGCTGAAATCCATAGTCTGCTTTCATGTCTTTCGCTACCTGAAGCGCCCAGTACTCAAAGCCCAAAGTCCCTGTAAAGACAAGCCAGGTCACCCCATCCTCTGCTAGACGTTCCAGGTCTCTCCGAATGGCTGTTTTGATAATATCAACGCGAATATCCTTGTCATTAAAGAGACCAAGGTCGAAGGCTGAATAGCCTAAAATCAAGGCTGATGTCATTTTTAACCCTTTCTTTGTAAATTTATGATATAATAGAGTGATGTTATTGTACCAATAAGGAGAATTATGGTCAACTATCCACATAAAATTTCATCTCAAAAGAGGCAAGCACTCCTGTCACAAACTAAAAATTTCGCAAATCGGGGAATGTCTTTTGAAAAGATGATCAATGCTACGAACGACTACTATTTGTCGCATGGGTTAGCTGTTATTCACAAGAAACCGACTCCCATCCAAATCGTACGTGTCGACTATCCCCAACGAAGTCGTGCCAAGATCGTTGAAGCCTACTTTAGACAAGCCTCAACTACTGACTATTCAGGGGTTTATGATGGATACTACATCGACTTTGAAGCAAAGGAAACCAGGCAAAAACATGCGATACCGATGAAGAATTTTCATCTCCATCAAATCCAGCATATGGAACAAGTCCTTGCCCAGCAAGGAATCTGCTTTGTACTCCTTCACTTTTCTTCTCAGCAAGAAACCTACTTATTGCCGGCTATTGACCTCATCCGTTTCTATCATCAAGATAAGGGACAGAAGTCAATGCCACTTGGATATATTCGAGAAAATGGATATAGGATTGAGCCTGGGGCCTTTCCTCAAATTCCCTACCTCGACATTATCAAAGAACATTTACTAGGTGGTAAAACAAGATGAACAAACAAACTTTTCTGCGAATAACTAAGTATGTCAGTATCAGTCTCTTAACTGTATTTATCGCAGCTGTAATGCTTGGTGGAGGTCTCTTCCTCTACTATGTTAGCAAGGCTCCAGAACTCTCTGAAAGTAAACTAGTCGCTACAACGTCAAGTAAGATCTATGATAGCAATGACGAGCTTATCGCTGATCTTGGTTCGGAACGTCGGGTCAATGCCCAAGCAAACGAAATACCGACCGATTTGGTCAACGCTATTGTTTCGATTGAGGACCATCGCTTCTTTAATCACCGAGGAATTGACACGATCCGTATCCTAGGTGCTACCCTCCGAAACCTTCGTGGTGGTGGAGGTCTGCAAGGAGCTTCAACCTTGACCCAGCAGTTGATTAAGTTAACCTATTTCTCTACGTCAACTTCTGATCAAACTCTTTCTCGTAAGGCTCAGGAAGCTTGGTTAGCCGTTCAGCTAGAACAAAAGGCGACTAAACAAGAGATCTTGACCTACTACATCAACAAGGTTTACATGTCAAACGGTAATTACGGAATGCAGACTGCTGCCCAAAGTTACTATGGCAAGGATCTCAAAGATTTAAGTATTCCTCAATTAGCTCTCCTTGCTGGTATGCCTCAGGCGCCAAACCAGTATGATCCATACTCGCATCCAGAAGCTGCTCAAGAACGTCGTAATCTCGTCCTCTCTGAGATGAAGGGGCAAGGTTACATTTCAGCTGAGCAATATGAAAAAGCGATTAATACTCCAATTACAGACGGACTCCAAAGTCTAAAATCGGCTAATAGTTATCCTCCATACATGGACAACTATCTCAAAGAGGTGATCGATCAAGTCGAACAAGAAACAGGCTACAATCTCTTAACGACTGGTATGGATGTCTACACCAACGTTGATCCTAAAGTTCAGCAACATCTCTGGGATATCTACAATACCGACGAGTATGTCAACTATCCAGATGATGAAATGCAAGTAGCTTCAACGATTGTGGATGTGACAAACGGGAAAGTCATTGCTCAGTTAGGTTCTCGTCATCAAGCAAGTAATGTTTCATTCGGTACCAACCAGGCTGTGGAAACCAATCGTGACTGGGGTTCTTCTATGAAACCAATCACTGACTATGCTCCCGCTTTAGAATATGGAGTCTATGACTCTACTGCTTCTATTGTACATGATGTTCCTTATAACTATCCTGGTACTGATACTCCACTCTACAACTGGGATCATGTCTACTTTGGAAACATTACAATCCAGTATGCTCTTCAACAATCACGAAATGTCACGGCCGTTGAGACTTTGAATAAGGTCGGTCTAGATAGAGCTAAAACCTTCCTTAATGGTCTCGGTATCGACTATCCAAGCATGCACTATGCAAACGCCATTTCAAGTAATACGACTGAGTCAAACAAAAAGTACGGAGCAAGTAGTGAGAAAATGGCTGCTGCTTACGCTGCTTTTGCTAACGGTGGTATCTACCATAAACCAATGTATATCAACAAAATCGTCTTTAGCGATGGTAGCTCAAAAGAATACGCTGATCCTGGTACTCGTGCCATGAAAGAGACGACCGCCTATATGATGACAGAAATGATGAAGACTGTCTTGGCATACGGAACGGGTCGTGGTGCTTATCTCCCTTGGCTACCTCAAGCTGGTAAGACTGGTACATCAAACTATACAGATGATGAAATTGAAAACTACATCAAAAATACTGGTTATGTAGCTCCAGACGAAATGTTTGTTGGTTATACTCGCAAATATTCAATGGCTGTGTGGACAGGTTACTCAAACCGCCTTACTCCTATCGTTGGTGATGGCTTCTACGTTGCAGCTAAGGTTTACCGTTCAATGATGACTTATCTGTCTGAGGATAACAACCCTGGCGACTGGACTATGCCAGAAGGCCTCTATCGAAGTGGTGAGTTCGTCTTTAAAAACGGTGCTCGTTCTGCATGGACTGCTCCTGCTCCGCAACAGGCCCCAACACCAGAAAGTTCGAGCTCGACATCAGAAAGTTCAACTTCACAGTCAAGCTCAACTACTCCAAGCACGAATAATAGTGCAAACAATAATACCAATAACCAGCAACCAAATACAACGCCTGGTCAACAAAACCAGAACCAAAATCAGAATCCTCAACCAGCACAACCATAACATTTATCACCCAGAATATTCTGGGTGATTTTTTCATAGCAGTATCGTATTTATGTGCTTAACAAAAGCCTGAGAAGACATCTTCTCAGGCTTTTCTGTACTATAAACCTCATTGGGAAAGATAGGAAACAGATTTCGTAATCTTGTTAAGAGGTTTTACTAAATACTAGTCTTTCTTTGTTTTTGCTACAAAGAGAGCAGATAGGGCTAGGCTAACACCTGCTAGGAAGAGGGCTGTGTCAGATTTACTTTCACCTGTTGCTGGCAAGCTTTGTTCAGCTGTTTCTTGCTTCCTCACTTCTTGTTTTAGATCCGGTGCCGGTGTCTTATCTTCATCTGAAGCAAGTGAGCTAAGTTTAAACTCAGGTTTCTCTACTGTTGGAGCAGCTTGGTCGCCTACTGTTGCTACTGGGCCTGTGTATTCTGGCAATTCATGCACTAGAGCCATCACTGCATTGACACCGCCCTTGAACTCAGGTTTCTCAACTGTTGGAGCAGCTTGGTCACCTACTGTCGCTACTGGGCCTGTGTACTCTGGAAGTTCATGTACTAGGGCTTCAACTGCATTGACACCACCCTTGAACTCAGGTTTCTCTACTGTTGGAGCAGCTTGGTCACCTACTGTTGCTACTGGACCAGTGTACTCTGGAAGCTCATGTACCAAGGCTTCAACTGCATTGACACCACCTGTGAATTCAGGAACCTCAAGAACGGGTGCTGGTTCTTCCCCCTTACTTGATTGAACCGGTTCCTCTGTTAATTCTTGATGGAAGCTTGCCAATTCATAAAACTCAGCCTTGCCACCTTCCCAGACTAATTTGACGTCTAGAAGAGAGCCACCATTTCGGATAGCGAAGGTTTGGAGACTAGATGTAATGGCACCGAGGTCTGTCCAACTGTCTTGACCATCCTTGAGTGTTCTAGCAAGAACACGTGCCTTAGCTCCTTCAGGAAGACTGGAAACGAGACGAAGGTGGTTGGCATTGGTTGGCTCAGATAAGTGATACACCAATTCGCCCTTGTCTTTTTCAGACTTGTAGCTGGTCAAGACTTTGCCGTCTACAAGATTATTATAAAGGTTGCCCTGACTTTCTCCACTACTTCCTTCTACTGTTGGATCATTGATTGGTTTGACAAATTCACCGTCATTGATCACTAATTCTGTAAATCCTACAAAACGGGCATCATAATCCGCTGTATAGAGGACACGGAGATAGTTGGCTTTGACTGGTGTCGTCAATTCGCCCTCGATATAGCGATTTCCTGGCATCTTAGAATCGTGTGTCCAACCATCTGTCAACGAATCATCGTGTTGGCTATTGGCCACACCATCTCCTACTGTCACGACATCTGTCCAAGTTTTACCGTCTTGGCTGACTTGAATCTTACCATCACGAAGGTAGTTTTGAGTTCCGTCTTGGATGTAGGCTCTGATTTTCTTGATAGTGCGTTCGCTACCAAGTTTCAAGGTTACGTGGCCATCTTTACGGGCATAGTCTGAAAACTCAACGAAGTTGTTGTAAACACCGTCAAATAGTTGATCTAGGTTGTTTAGTTTACGAACATCATTGCTTCCGTATGTTGGATGAATGCCCATTGAAGTTGATTCCAATTTTGTTGGTTGCACTTCTTTAGTCGTCACAAGGAGAGAAGTCGATGTCACAGCTTGCTCCTGATCTGTTTTATTGACCAGACGAACATAACGCACCAAGTGGCTCACTACAGATCTGTCTGTCAACTGGCTAGCTGGCGTCCATTCTTGCGCATTTGCAGAGTACTCTAGAGTAAGAGCAGGGTTGGCCTGACCTTTGAGCTGGATGCTCTTGATCTGATGGATACGGTCAAGCTTCATTCCTAGATAGCTATGAGCAGGGAGTTTGGTTCCAGCCGGAATTTGAAGCTCGTAACTGCCCAAGCTATCCACCACCGGCGTTTCCTTCAAGGCATCAACGTTGGTATCCGTTAACTCACTGTTTCCAGATCGTGTCTCAACAGAGAAGTCCTGGATACGCCACCAGAGGTCGAGAGCCTTGGTATTGCGGACTCGGATGTAACGAGCGTTGATCGCTCTGGTCACTTCCTTGGTTTGTTCTCCTGATAGGCGATCCAACTCTTGCCATGCAGTTCCGTCTGTAGAATACTCAAGTACACCTGCGGCAAGTTTATCACCCGTTCCTTGGCGAAGTCGTACTTTAGTGACTGACTTGACTTCACCAAGGTCCAGTTGTGCCCAGGCATCTACTGGAGTTGTATTGCTACCGTCAGCATTTGCCATCATGGCTTCTGTATTGTCCTTGCCATCAGTGATTTGACGAGCTGAGGTATTTAGTTTGTAAACTAAGTTTGAGCTTAGACTAACTGTCGTTGCTTGTTGGCTACGAGCTTTTTCAACTGGACGGTTGACTGCAATTTCCTGAACTGCAAACCAAGTGTTCTCGCGGTCTGCCGTCGCAATCATGCGAACTGCCTTGGCCTTGATATTGAGATTCTCAAACTTAAGAAGGGATTCATTGCCGACATAACTTGGCTCTTTCAAAGTTACCCAGTTGTCATTTTCATCTTGATACTGCACTTCTGCCTTACTAAAGGTATCACGTGGATTAGCCTGAGTTCCCATAGCAAAGGTCAAGGTTTGGATCGCTATCGGTTTGTTGAACTTCATACCAATATAATCACCTGTCTTGATGCTATTTGGTGATTTAATAATCGCATGAGTTACCAAATCGCCATCCGTTACTTCTGCTAAACCACCTTCTACACCTGTTCGATTGGTGATAAAGGTACTGATGATTTGATCTGGATGCAAGACTTTTTGAACTTCAGATGCCAGAACTTCTTTCAGGGATAGGATAAATGGACGAATATGTTGAACACCCAATTCAGCTCTTTCCATATGGTCTACATAATGGAAGGTGTGAGTTTGAGACTGTTCGTACAATTTCAAACCTTTATAGTAGCTATCCCAAAGTTTGGCTGCATCGTTTGTAGCCATGGCTTCAGTTCCTGTAAGGAAGGCATCGAGAGCATTCATTTGATCGATTGCATTATCCAACCAATAGTGGATTTGGGCAACCATTTTTTTATCGCCTGATGCTTTATAGAGTTCGGCTGCTTCTTTAATCTTGGCAAATTCTGCACGCAAGGCTGCACGTTCGGCAGTCACATCCTGACCTGCTTTGAGCTTGGTCATGAAGTCTGTTAATTTTGGAGCTAAGTCTACCGATTCTTCTAGTTTGACGACACGATTATCCATGTTTTGGTTGATCATGTGCTTACCAAGTTCGCGGAAGGCTGCTGATACCTTGCTATCTTCAAAATGACCATTTTCTACAAAGTTGAAGGCAATGTCATTGATTTTCTTAGCTTCTTCTTCTGATTTCCATTGTTTCCATGAGTATTGAGCTCCTGAAAAGAGGGCAATCTTAGATGGTTCAGACTGTTGCATTGGGTTCAACATGATACCAGATAGCAAGCTAGGATCCACATTTGGATGAAGGAATTTCTCACCACCACCTAGAATCAAGTGCTGTTTCGAGTTATCTGTTACAGGCCAGTTAATCCAAAGTGAAACTGGGCGATAGGTCTTGCCACCTGCGGATAGATTGTTCTTGAGAGTTGAAAGGAAGCTTTCAGAGACTTCACCCCAAATCTTACCACCCGTCAAGGTCATGGATGTTGAACTTGGGAGATTTTCATTGAGGGATTTCAACTCATCCTCACGTCCATTACCCCAATACTGGCCAGGAACAAAGATCATTTCTTTGCGAAGACCGCTGTAAGTTCCCTGCATTTCAGTCAACCACTTTGTCATATCTTGCATCAAGCGGTTGTAGCTATTGTAGCCTCCGACTGGGCTTGGAGCATCATCTGCAAGGATACCAAATTCGCGGACACCCACTTTCATCAACTGGGTAAATTTGGCCTTGATGGTTGCCAAATCTTCTTGGTAATGCGCTTCATTTCCAAAGCGGATGCGGTTGTTCATGAATGGATGGATAGTCCAGACATAGCGGGTTTTACTTTGATTTCCGACACGAGCAAGTTCACGGATTTCAGCTAGTTTTTCTTCTGGATAGAGTTCACGCCATTTCTTGTTGTGGTATGGATCGTCTTTTGGTGCAAAGAAGTATTGGTTCAATTTCAAATCGCCACCAAAACGCATGAGTTCTGCACGATCGGCATTCGACCATGGATTTCCATAGTAACCTTCGATGAAACCACGGTTCTTGAGCTCTGCATAATCTTCTACTGTCACATTACGAAGGACTGGTACTTGGCTTTCCTTGAGCATGTGTTTCAAGGTTGTCAAACCATAGAAGACTGCATCAGTGTCTTTTCCGACGATAGAAATCGAATTATCCTTGATGCTCAAGACATAGGCGTCAATCTTGTCAAAGAGACCTGCTGAAACATTGGACAAGTTTTGCTCTGCTTGTGAACCTTGTCCATGCACTCCAAGATAGATATTGGTTGCGCCAGCGATTGCTGCCTTACCAGTTGTATAAGATACTTGATTGTCCTGCAAGACACTCTTCAAGCGATTGCGAGTATAGATATCGAGTTGATCGCCCATGATCAGATTGACTTGCTTACGAAGGGCTGTGACTCCTTCTCCATAAGTCACTTTTTGTGGCGTTGGGAAGACCTTGTACTCTTTCTTGAGATAGTCTGCGCTCTTGCTAGCAGCTGCAATGCTGTCTTCGCTAGCTGGTTTACTTGCAGTGAATTGTTCTGCCAATTCAACTGTTCCATCACCGGTTTGGTCTACTTTTGGTTTTTCAGGTGTAGTTGGTTTTTCTGGTTGACTTGGTGCAGGCGTTTCTTGCTCTTCTTTGACAGGTTTCAATAGATGAACTTCAGCTGCACTTGCAAAACCACCAACGCCTTCCAATACTTTCAACTCAATCTTGTTGGTAGCTACCGCCGCAAAGTTGACTGTTTTTTCTTGGGCGTTGTTGTCCCAGTTTCCTTCTGAAACCTTGACCATTTGGCCATCTTTTTGTGCGTAGATTTCGTAGCGTGTCACAACACCATTTCCACCACCTGGGCGTGGGAGATAGGTCAAGCCATTGACTTTTTCTGCTTCTTTCAAGGTCATAGTAAGGGTGTATGGCGCAGTGTCACCAGTCCACTTAGTATGCCAGAAGGTATTTGGATCATTGTCAAAGGCCTTTTCAACAGCGCCTTCAGTCGCGTTTCCTGGAAGTTGCTGACTGCTTGCGGTTGCTGTAATCTTATCATTTGAAATCAAGCGAGGATTTACAAATGGTTTGTCTGACAACTCTGCGCTATGCAAGATTCCTTTGAATCCACCGATGCTTTCAAGCGGTAGAACCAAGCTATTGTGGGCAAAACGAGGGTGGGCTGGATTTGCAATACGCTCAATCTTTTCACCATCCACATAGACTTCTGTAGATTGTGGTTTGGTCACGATGGATATTTGATAACGTTTGTTCTTTTCAAGTTTTTTATTAAATTGGATATGGAACTGTTCAAACTGGTAAGCAAGGTAGCCGTCTTTATCAGCTAGATAGATACGGTTGTCCCCACTTGTTGAGAAGGTTTGTTCCCCGTCTCCATTGACAGTTACATCAAACTTCAAGACATGACTTGGACCAACATCACCTGCCAAGCCTTCGATACTGCTGTCTTTCTCAAAAGCCAATCCCTGTTCGCTTGCCTTCACCTTCTTGCTTGCATAGTTCTTGACTGTTTCAGAATTGATGGTAAACAAGTCGCTTTGATCAATCTCTTTATCAGGATTTGACTGTGGCGCATAAGGACTCGTTGGTAGGGTGCGTTCTGCAAAGGTCGCAGCTGCACGGTCAGATCCCCAAGTGCGTTCTGCAGTGGTTTGCATGCTCTTGAAGAAGCGTTTAAAGATATCATAAGAGGTCAAACCGGTCTCATGAAGGTCGATATTATCATTCCAAACTGCGTGACCACCACCAAGGATACTTGGATGAGAAGCTGGTAGAAGTGGACCTCCACCTGTTCTAAAATCATTCGGTGTCCAGCTATTGTACTGACGTTCGTAGTTAGCATAGTCCCCGTAGGCTGCTTGACTATTGCTTCCACTTGGCACACTATAGGTCGGTACATCCGTGATATTGATAATCTTAGCTCCCTGAGCAATGGCTTCATTTGGTCGTTGCCATCCGATACTCCAGATATCAACCTCTACTCCGTTCCAATCAACAGGAGTGTTCCCACGTTTCGCACTGAGCGAACCCCAGACACGAGGAGTGTAGCCCTTTCCTTTAATGTATTTGATAAGGTCATTGACATAGCGACGATAACTTTCTCTGCTGCCATAGTATTCATCCGTTCCGATATGAACAGTGGACACGCCATGAAGCGGTGCATCTGGACCATCGAGGAGTTTGTCATAAACTGATTTGACAAAAGCCAGCGTTTCATCGTATTTATTATCTAGGTCGAGCATGGCAACACGTTCAACATTGTGTTTGCCAGCATAATCACTCAAACTACCTTGATACATGAGGTCTGGGCGGACTTTGACAAAGGACAAGGCGTGACCTGGTGTGTCAATTTCTGGCACTAGATTGATATGTAAGGCCTTGGCCAATTTAATCAGATTTTGCATTTCTTCCTTGGTATAGTGCTCATCTGATGTCAATTTTTGACCATTCTTACCGACAATGTCTGTCTCCACACGGAAACCAGTCTTGGCATGTTCAAGGACATACTTGAGTTGTTCTTCTGGTGTTAAATTCCTACCTGCCAAGTGTTCCTTTAGGAAGATATAGTTATCGTTGAGGTGCAACTGCAAGTCGTTCATCTTGTAGTAAGCCATGTTGAGCATGATGTCTACAAGGGTGTCATATGGGATAAATTTACGACCTGTATCCAGCATAAAGCCACGATGACTGAAGCTTGGGAAATCACGAATTTCGCCATTTTGGAGGTTACTTTCTCCCATTTGAAGAAGCGTACGAGTGGCGTAGAAGGCTCCTGTGTTTGTGGCAGCTTCGATGGTAATCACATCATTTTGGATAGTGATACCGTAGCCTTCCTTACCGTAACCCTTGTTTTCAACTTTTTTAAATTCGATTCGTTTTTGAGCCTGTTTGTCACCTGTTGCAAGTTCCAATCCACGGCTGGCAAGGTCTGACTGGTAGAAGGTTGCTGCCTGATCAAATCCTGAATCTCCTGTCGCAAGAACTGTATCTGAAGTGATAGAAGATTGACCTTCTTTCCCATACCATTGTTGAACAGCTGGCGCTACTTTTGGTTTGACACCCACACCTTCGTCCTGATGTAGCCCCTTGATGACTACTTCAAATTCCTTAGTGAAAGTATGACTATCTTTGATTTGTTGCACCATGACCTTGACGCGTTGGTCTGTCAAAGGCTTATAGATGTGATTTTGAAGGTCAATCACACCTTGCTTGTTGCTTCCGATAAGGCTGACTTTTCCTGGTAAAGTTGGTAAGACAAGAGACTGTCCATCTTCTGCTACTGTTAGTTCGGTTACTTGGCGGATATCCGTTACCTTACTATGGTCCGGAACATTTGAATAAGCTCGAATTTCTTGGATTCCAACGTTTCTCCAACCCATTGTCCCCGCTTGATAGTCGTTAATTTCTAACTTAAGATACTTAGCTTGAATACTATTGGCTAAATCTACTTTCTCATCTAAAACAGGATCTCCAGTTTTGGTATGAGCGAGTTTCCATTGTTTTTCTCCATTAGCTCCCACATCTTCTTGGCCTGCGTAATAGAGACTCCAAGATTTGATATTAGGGTCATTTTGCCCATTACGAAGACGACGATCCCAGTCAATTTCTACATGCTTGATGAGGGTAGTTTTTGGAAGAGTTAATTCAAAAGTTGGTTTTACTGCATCTCTATCTGTAGCCCAACGGGTATTGTCATCTCCATCGATAGCCTTATCTGCAGTAAAGTTGGTACCAGTCTCATGGTTGCTCGCCTGAGCAGTAGCACCTTCGAGATGGTTGACATCTTCTCTATCTTCAATTTGCTTTTCAGCTGGTTTTGCTGCTGGTGTAGTGGTTTCAGCTGGTTTATTGTCTGCCTTTGGTGTTTCAACCGGTTTCGGCGTTTCTGCTGGCTTGGGACTTGTAGGACTTGTCTCTGGTTTTGCCTCTTCACTTGCTGCAGGATTGGTTCCCTCATCTGTCGCTGGAGTTTCTTCATGACTTGCTTCTGTTGCAGCTTCTGCATCTGCTTTTTCAAGCGCAGCAGCTAAATCATCTGGTAGCTTATCCAAGGCTTGAACATGAGTGACACTTCCCTCCGTTTCTGAAGGCGTTGCTGTTTCTGCCGCCTGAACCATATTGGCGCCAAAGATACTAGCACCAATCATAACGGAGGCTGCACCGATTGCAAATTTTCTTATACTATAGTGACAGCGTTTCTCAAAAAAATGTCTATCCATCTTTCTCCTATTCCTTTCATCCGCATACATGAGTAAGCGGTATCATTTCTCCTTTGAAAAAGGAGAGAACCAAGAGGTCCTCTCCGGCTGTTTGATCCTATTTGATTCGAGTTGCTTTGAACTGCTACAATCAAATCTCATTAATCTTCTTTACGTTTTGTCGCAAGGACTGCAGCAGATAAAGCGATACTCACACTTGCTAAGAAGAGGGCTGCTTCTGAACCATGTTCTCCTGTAGCAGGAAGCTTCTCTTCATCTTTAGCTCTTGGAGTTTTGGCATCAGCTACTGGGCTTGGAGTGAGCAGGTACTCAGGTTTTTCAACTGTTGGAGCTGCTTGATCTCCAGCAGTAGCCAATACACCTGTGTAGGCTGGCTTTTCATTCACCAAGGCCTCAACTGCATTGACTCCACCTCTATACTCTGGAACTTCATTTGCAGCCGCTAGGACCGCATTGGCTCCACCTTTGTATTCTGGTAATTCGTGAACCAAGGCTTGGACCGCATTAACGCCGCCCTTGAACTCAGGGACTTCATGTACAGCTGCTTCTGCTGCATTGACGCCGCCTTTGAACTCAGGTACATCAAGAACTGGTGGTTGTTCTTCTCCCTTGCTACTTGTTGGAGCATCTGGTTTCGTAGCAGAATCTTTTAATTGGTTGAGATAGTCTGCGAAGTAGGCAACCATTCTTTCCGTCAAGAGATGGTTATCCGTCGCATATTTCATGCTCGCCTGAACTCCAGCCACTTCCTCTTGATTTTCTTTGTCTGTTAATTTCTGCGCCTTAGCTAAAGCTGCTTCATAGCCTGACAAGTCAAGAGGTGTCTCTGCTACTTGTGGACGGGTAAAGATGAGTTCCGCTGCCGATTGGTATTTATCTCCACCATCTCCGTAAGTCTTGGTACCAGTAAGGACAATTTTCTTAGCCTTGATTATCTTGCCAAAGTCAATGTCTTTTGGTTTGTTGTTATTCGGCCAATCTGTCACTGTGAAGGTATGTTCCTTACCAGACTCATCTGTGACAACCAGTTTCACATCTCGCAAGTTTCCATTTGAATCGGATGCACGTGGAACATAGCGAAGTCCTGTGATTTCAGTTGGTTCTTTCAAGACCATGGTTGCAGGCTTGCCTACATCTCCACCATTCCAAGATGTATGCCATAGGCTAGATACATTACCATCAAAGGCATTCTCTAGACCTTCACCTGGTTGAGCTGGCGCATCCAAACTTTCAAAGTCTTCTGCTACCAAAGCTGTCTTCTTCTGAACCAAAGCATTCTTCAAGGCTTCAATCTTGGCAATCTCTGCACGCGCTTCTTCCACGCTAATGTCATCATCTGCCTGACTGAGGTTAAAGACCGCCTCTTTCAAAGCATCCATAGACTCTTTCGTGTAGTTAGTCATGGCAACCGTTGGCAAGTAGTTCTTGAGAGCATTTTCTGTCAACATCTTACCTGTTAGGGTAATTTCTTCGATGTGAAGATTATCCATCATGAAGTCGTTATAACCACGGAAGTTGGCATTTCCACCAGAATCACCACGAGTATTGCTTGCGTTACCAGTTGAGTAGATACCTACCCAAGTATCGCCTGTTTCTGCACCTGTCACGAGGAAGGTTGCCTTCTTGGCTTTCTTAGAATCCGTCCAAGTATTTGGTAATTCATGCATTTCCAAGTTGCTTGCTTGAGTACCACGACGACCTGACTGGAATTCTCCCTTTCCGACTACAAAGGCATAGGTATCGTCTGAACCTGCTTCATATTCAAAGGTTACACGGTAAGTCTTACCTGCCTCAAAGCGGAAGTTTTGCGGAATAGTTTGGTAAACCAAGTTACGACGGCTCACTAGCCCATTTGTCTTCAATGACCAATTTCCATCAATAACATCATCAACTTTCTTACCGTTCCAACCACGTTGTGTATATGGATCATGCTTTTCAGACAAGTGAGTGCGGTTATCTTCAACACCTTCGACACCGCCCACTACGAATGGGAAGATACCCTGAGCAACATTTTCAAAGTCTTGTTTGAAGGTGCCTTGACCTGTATCATGCTTGTCTCCGTACATGCTTGAATTATTTTCAAAGGTACGAATTTCATCAAAGTATGTTGCTTCATCACCAGCTTCACGACTCAATGTCAGAGTGACATTTGATACGTCCGATCCAGTTGTAAAGAAGGCGTACATATTTTGGAAGTAACTTGTATCGTCAACTGTAGCATTTTCACGACGATTGTTATGAGCATATGCTTTGATATAGTTGAGAGCGAGTGACTTATTGGTATAAGTAGTCACTTCTTTTTCGCCAGTATTCACTGTGATACTTGCCTTAGCATTACTACGGTTATCAACACCGACATAAACCGCATACTTGGTATTTGGTTTCAAGCCAGTCAATTTCTGAGTAAGGCTGACCTTGCTCTTATTGCCTTGGATACGAAGCATTTCATTTGCGCCTTGTGATTTGACAATTTCTGCCTTAGAAGCATCACCAGAAATGGTCCAATGTTTCAAGGTTCCACTGTTAAATCCTTGGTCATAGATATGCATGCCTTCGCTCCATGACATTTCAGGATTGGTTTGTTTTGAACGGTAGAGAACGTATGGTTGATTTGCTAGAAGGTCTAGGGTAATCTTGCCATCTTTTACAGTTAATTCTTTCTCTTCTGTCTTACCTTGGTCAGTTAGCTTGTAAATGTAAACCTTGCTATTTGCCCAATTGCTTGGAAGGGTCCAAGTTGTTGCACCGGCCTGCGTATTGAAGTAGTACATTTTTTCCTTATCAGTAGGAAGTTTCTTACCATTTGCATCCCAGTTCCAAGGAGTCAAGTAAGCTGAACCATCTTGGATGACACGTCCGTTAAGCGTTACTGTACGTTCACGGTATTGTGGGCTATTGACATCATTTGACTTACGAGTCACAACAACCTTGTTACCTGCTGCATCGACTAGCTCAACCTTCATTTCTGGAGTCCATTTATAGGTGCTACCATTATCGGTCATGGTAACTGGTGTACCATTTTCCCACTTGCTTACTGTGAAGTGTTGGAAGTACTTAGTCATGACGTCATGGGCAAAGAGGTTAGTCACGTAGCCATTGTAGTCACTTCTTCCTTGCCAGCCTTCAAAGTCTTTCATGCTGTAGCCACCTAGAAGTGGATAGTTGGCTGCACCACCATAACTTCTGTAGTCCCCAACCCAAGAATCTTTTTGGTGGTTGCGGATAAAGCGTGTGATGGCACTGTTGATACCTTTATTAGTGTAGCCACCATAGGTCAAGTCAGCTGCCCAGTGTTGGAAGGTAGAGTCGTATTCACCACCATGCCCCCACTCAATCGCAAAACGCCAGCCTTGTTTGTTAATTTCTTTAGCAAGAACGTGGGTAGCCCAGGCACCGTTATCACCTGATTGACCATTGCCCCATACGTCCACATAGATAAAGTCGAGACCTTCACCCAGTTTTTTCTTCAAGTCTTCCCAGCGAGCCAAGCGTCCATGTGCTAGGTCATAAGCAGCATCAATGTTGATACCTTGGTCTAACCAGTTCCAACCATAGCTGTAGCTTCCATCTGGATTTTTACGAAGAATATTTTCATTAAAGTATTTAGACTCAGGATAGGTTTCAGAAGCGTTAACATGGATACCTAGATGTGCTCCATACTTCTTCGCTTTTTCGATTAAAGTCTTGAAGTCTTCGACACCACCAATACGTTTACCAATATCAGCATAGTTCAAGTGACCAGAGTCATGACCTTCACTACCATATCCTTTAAGGAGAACACCTTGCCCAAGACCATCGGTGTGGAGATTGATTTTCTTGATACCATCCAAGGTCATTAGGAATGGGTTTTGTGCTTGTGAACCAAAGTTCATCGCGATACGGTAAGCAGTGATATCCTTAACTTTTTCCCAACCTTGAGGGTTGTTCATGATGCTACGATAAGCAATGGCACCATCTTGCCAGTCGACTTTGTTGTCCGCATTGGCATCTTCAGTGATAACAACCTTGGCACTTGGAAGTTCTTTGGTGTATTCTGGGAAAACAATGCCCTTATAAGCTTTTTCCCATTGCCATTCAGAACTTTGGATTCCCACATAGTTTGTATTTCCAACAGTTTGTTTAAATGCTGTCAAACGAGTCCAGTCATTCGAACCACCACCGTAGCTGTTTTGAGAGTTACTCCAAACACCTGCAGCAAGCTTATCTGTAGAAACAAAACCATACATATAGCCCTTAGCCAAGTTTTTCATTGGATTGGTTACATCAATATGATCATCTCCACTGATATGAGTGTTGTTTGACATGGTTGCCCCGTCAAACTTAGCTCCAGTTTGGTCGCTTGAAACTGACACAAGTGAGTTTCCTAAGAAATTGATAGAGGAGAGAAGTTTTCTTTCATCATCAATCTTCTGGCCTGGAGTGACTTGATTGTGGTTGACAATCTTGGTCACATCAAAATGCAACTGATTATCCACAACTTGCAAGCGTACTGTCATATCTGCATTGATGAAATTCTTCTCGTCACGAAGTTTCATCAAGTACTCTGCAGTAGTATCATTGATCTTCTTATAAGTGACTTCAGGAGTAATTTCGCGATTGTTTACCAAGATTTTCTTAAGTTGTTGAACTTGTCCTGGCAAAGTATGTCCATTCAAGGTGTATTCTTTGACACGTGGAAAGGCTTGGTCAATTACCGCTTTCAATACTGTTGACTGGATAGTGTCATAAGATACTTTACTATCGTCAACAATGTCTCCTTTTTCTTTCTCCACAGGAGTATCATCCGCTTTTACACCTTCTTGATTGTCTGTTTTAACGCTAACAACCGTTCGGTCATTGCTATAAGTTCCTGCCTTGAGAAAGATCTTCTTCTCATTTTTAAGATTCTCATTGACCGCCCCGGGTAGAGTCACGGTATCAAAGAGATTTACATCATTGTTGCTGGCATTGAGTTGTCCATCTGACTTGAGAGTGATAGAAAGACGGTTTACAGAACCTGGTTCTGGTGCTGCTACACGGTTGCCTTTATACCATGTGCTATTACCTGGGGTTTTGTATTCCCAGAACCAGCCACCTTGGTCATATCCAACAAAAACATTGTTCTTGGTATCTTTAAATTTCAAGAAGACACCAAAGCGTGATTTGCCCTTTTCAGAATCATCTTTGAAGGTTAAATCAACCGTCGCATTTCCATTAGCGTCAACTGTCAATCCTTGTTTTTCAAACAAGGCTGGTTTGCCATCATTGTCATTTTGGGCGGTTGAAGACAATTGATTGTAGCGAACACCCTTTTCTTCGCGAATAGTGACGGTTCCTTGTTGCTCTTTATTCGCTACTGTTTGCCATTCAGGAGTTACTGTCTTAGGTGTTTCAGGTTTAGCAGCTGCAGGTTTATCCTCTTTTGGTTTTTCTTCAGCCGGTTTTTCTTTCTCTTCCAAGTCGGCTGGTTTCACACTTGAAATTCCCTGTATGTGGTCTTGGATCCATTTTAGTTGAGCTGGTGAGAAGAGAATGCCGCCGCTCCGTTTTCCAACTACACCATTTTGGTGCACACCGACTAGTTTGCCTTCTGTATCAAAGATACCGCCACCACTAGCGCCTGGTTTTCCTCCTTGGTAACCAATCCCTTGGACACCTTCTCCGTATGGTTCCGCAAAATCAACTGTAGTATTGACAATTGGATTCAATTTCCCTTCTGGATAACCAAAGACATGGAGTTTATCTCCGATTTTCTTAACTACTGGCTTTTTGGTTACTTCAACAGGCGTATTTTCGAGAACTGTACGCAATCTCACAAGGGCCAAATCATTTTTGAAGCCCTTCAAATAGCCTTCACGATCCCAATGAATGATATCTTTCTTGCTAAACTTGACATCTGGCAATCCTGGATATGAGATGCTATAGATATCTCCATCCCCTTGGTCATTATCCACAACCTTACGGATATTGCCGTCTTGGCTATCCTTGATAAAGTTATGAGAAACCGTCAAGACAAGGTCTTTAGCAATGACAATACCGCTACCTTCTCCTGATGGCGTCTTAATCTTAACAGTCGCGCCGTAGTTTAATTCCCCATTGGTAGTCTTAGCCACATCTTCTGGGACGAGCTTCCCAGTATCTTGGGCCAACTGATCCTTGTCAACTTCGCGCCCATTGTCTTCGGCTTTCTCCAACTTATCTTCTAATTCTTTTGGCAGATTGCTTGGCTTTTCAGACTTTTCTTTTTCTTGAGCCAACAACTCTTCTTCTGTTTGTGGGCCTTCAGTAGTCTCAGCTGAACCAGGATTCTGAGCGGCAGCTTCCTTGTCAAAATCGTGCCCCTCATCACTAGCCTTCTTATCCAAATCAGCTAGTTCACTCGGCAAATTATCTGTTGAACCAACTCTTGCTTGATCAGCTAATACTGGGCTAGCTGCGAAGAAAGTCGCTCCAATCATCACCGAAGCTACTCCAAGCGTAAACTTACGAATACTGAACTTACAGCGTTTTTCAAAAAATCGTTTATCCATGAACTCCTAAATCCTTTCATTTTCCAGTAAGCGTTTACATTTCGTTTTTAAAAAATACTCCTTTCTCTGAAAGTGCTCTGCTTAACTGTTATAAATAAAAAATAATTGTACTTTTAATATAACAAATAAAAGGCCAGAAAGCAATAGGAAATAGGTAAAAT
>CAJZDE010000005.1:0-20035 GCA_915063165.1 uncultured Streptococcus sp. | reverse complement strand
TAGGGTATCTTATCACTAATTAGTTTTATTTTCAATAAATTTGCTCATTAGAAAAAGCCTAGATGAACTAGACTTTCTTAGTTTATTCTACCTGTAGTTTATTGTCTTTCAAAGTCAACTTCGAGTTTTCCGTCAATTCTGTTTGTTCAAAAGTGTAAATGGTCTCACCCTTTGTATCAATCATGTACCAAGCTTGGTCTTTACGGACAACCAGGGCAAGCTCCGTACTATTTGTGTCCTCATTTTTGACAGACAATGGAAAGGCCTTGTCCACACCTTCCAGAGCTACTTTATTCCCTGTTTTTAATTCTACTAGGTAGTGTACTCCATCCTTGGTACCAAAACTGTAGTCCGCATTAATCTTTGTGTGGCTATCATAGTTTTTCATTAGAATGGAAGTTTTATCCATACCATCAAACGCCTTTTTAAAGTGTTCTTTCTGCTCTTCAGCTTTCTTTTGATCTTGAGACTGAACCGTCTCTTGCACCGCAGCAATCCGTTCCAGGTTTTGCTTTTTCGCTTGTCTCTGCTGATGGATCAAGATCGTACGTATCAAGTAAGAACTAGACAAGACGATACCAACCAGCATAGCAATAATACTTTTTTTCTTCTTCATTTTCTTCTCCTTATAAAAAATTAAAGGCGAGCAAAAATACTCCTCACTCAAGTATACCAAGAGAGAGCAAAAAAGTCTAGATGAACTAGACTTTCTTAGCTTATTCTACTGTTACTGACTTAGCAAGGTTACGTGGTTTGTCCACATCAAGACCACGGTGGAGGGTTGCAAAGTAAGCGACCAATTGTGTTGGCACGACCATTGAGATTGGTGAGAGGTAAGGGTGGACGGTCGTAAGGACGATATCGTCTGTGTCTTTAGCAACATTTTCCTCTGCGATAGTGAGAACCTTGGCACCACGAGCTGCGACCTCTTGGATATTTCCACGAGTGTGGTTGGCAAGAACTGGATCTGACAAGAGGGCCAAGACAGGTGTCCCCTCTTCAATCAAGGCAATGGTTCCGTGCTTGAGTTCTCCTGCCGCAAAGCCTTCACATTGGATGTAAGAAATCTCTTTGAGTTTGAGACTGGCTTCCATGGCTACATAGTAGTCTTGACCACGTCCGATGTAAAAGGCGTTGCGAGTTGTTTCAAGAAGGTCACGAACCTTTGCATCAATGGTTTCTTTTTCAGAAAGAGTTGATTCGATAGACTGAGCTACGATTGACAACTCATGAACCAGGTCAAAGGCTTGAGCTTTGGCATTGCCGTTTACTTCTCCGACTGCTTTTGCAAGGAAGGCAAGGGCTGCGATTTGTGCTGTGTAGGCCTTGGTTGATGCCACGGCAATTTCAGGACCCGCGTGAAGAAGCATAGTATGGTTGGCTTCACGTGAAAGAGTTGAACCTGGCACGTTTGTCACTGTTAAGCTCGGGATACCCATTTCATTAGCCTTAACCAAAACTTGACGGCTATCAGCTGTTTCACCAGACTGGCTGATAAAGATGAAGAGTGGTTTCTTGCTGAGAAGTGGCATACCGTAGCCCCACTCAGATGAGATTCCAAGTTCAACTGGTGTATCTGTCAGTTCTTCCAACATCTTCTTAGAAGCAAATCCTGCGTGGTACGATGTTCCAGCAGCAAGGATGTAGATGCGGTCTGTATCTTGAACAGCCTTGATGATAGCTGGATCTACGACAACTTGACCTGCCTCATCTGTGTAGGCTTGGATGAGTTTACGCATCACCGTTGGTTGCTCGTCGATTTCCTTGAGCATGTAGTAAGGATAAGTCCCCTTACCGATATCTGACAAGTCGAGCTCCGCAGTATAGCTAGCACGTTCACGGCGATTGCCATCATAGTCTTGAACTTCGACACTATCAGCCTTGACGATTACCAACTCTTGGTCATGAATTTCCATGTATTGGTTGGTCTCACGAATCATAGCCATAGCATCTGAGCAGACCATATTATAACCTTCTCCAAGACCAATCAAGAGTGGTGATTTGTTCTTAGCGACATAGATGACATCTGGATTTTCAGAGTCAATCAAGGCAAAGGCATAAGAACCACGGATGATGTGAAGGGCTTTTTTGAAGGCTTCAAGAACTGACAAACCATCTTCTTCTGCAAATTTCCCAATCAGGTGAACGGCAATTTCTGTATCGGTTTGCCCCTTGAAGTGGTGACCTGCAAGGTATTCTTCCTTGATTTCAAGGTAGTTTTCAATCACTCCATTGTGCACCAAGACAAAACGTCCTGTCTCAGAGCGGTGTGGGTGAGCATTGTCTTCCGTTGGTTTCCCGTGAGTCGCCCAACGCGTATGTCCGATACCAGTTGTTCCCTCAACACCAGCTGTCTTGGCAGACAATTCTGCGATACGGCCAACCGCCTTAACCAGGTGATTTTCAGCACCACCTAGGACAAAAATCCCCGCAGAATCATAACCACGGTATTCGAGCTTTTCAAGCCCTTGAATTAAAATATCAGTTGCATTTGTGTTTCCAACAACACCAACAATTCCACACATAGTATATACGACACAGACCAGCTGTGCTTTCCCCTTAAATTGGTATAGTCTAATTCTCACTTTACGGAATCAGCAAGAACAGTATATACTTGTTTTTCTCACTTGTCAAGGATAAAAATTGGTATAGTTTTTCTATCTAGTATTTTATCAAGATTTCACCTGATACCTGACAAGTCAGCATCAATTACTTATAATAAAAAGAGGAGGTATTTGCCATGTGGTTTTTCTTCGCACTTTTATCAGCTGTCTTTGCAGCCTTAACGTCAATTTTAGCCAAGATTGGGATTGAGGGAGTTCCATCCAATCTAGCAACCGCCATTCGTACAGTCGTCGTCATTCTCATGGCCTGGGCCATGGTTTTCTTGACCAATAGTCAGACCGAAATTGTCAACATCAGTAGAAAAAGTTGGCTCTTTCTCATCTTATCAGGCTTGGCCACTGGCGCCTCCTGGCTCTGCTACTACAAGGCCTTGCAGATGGGCAATGCGACTGAGGTATCTGCTGTCGATAAATTCAGTCTCGTCATTACCCTCGTTCTAGCCTTTTTCTTCCTACAGGATGTCCTGACGTTTAAAACAATTATTAGCTGTATCTTGATTACGATTGGGACCTTGGTGATGATATTGTAATATAAAGTGAGATGAACACCATCTCACTTTTTTTATTCTTAAAATCCATTATGGTCGCTGAGTTCTTTGAACCAGTGGCCTGATTTTTTCAGACGGCGTTCTTGCGTTTCAAGGTCAAGCTCGACTAAACCATAACGGTTTTTATAGCTATTGAGCCATGACCAGCAATCGATAAAGGTCCAGATCAAGTAGCCTTTACAGTTGGCACCATCTTCAATAGCGCGATGGAGTTCACGAAGGTGACCTTTGACAAAGTCGATACGATAGTCGTCCTGAATCATGCCATTCTCACGGAACTTGTCTTCCCCTTCAACACCCATGCCATTCTCTGTCAGCATCCACTCAATATTACCATAATTTTCCTTGATATTTTGGGCAATATCATAAATCCCCTGCTCATAGATTTCCCAACCGCGGTGAGGATTGATCTTACGGCCCGGCATGACGTAAGGTTCGTAGAAATGCTCTGGTAAGAGGGGACTGTCAGGATGCTTAGCAAAACGTGGCGCCATAACACGCAAAGGCTGGTAGTAGTTAACTCCTAGGAAATCAACTATGTTCTCGCGAATGAGTTCTAACTCTTCTGCTGTAGAATCTGGCAGCAAATCATGCTCAGCTAAAATCTCTACTAACTCTTCTGGATAAGCTCCCAAGACAGACGGATCTAGGAAAGATTGAGCTTGAAAAAGGTCGGCAATGCGAGCAGCCTTAACATCTGCAGGATGCTGGCTACGTGGATAGGCTGGTGTCAAGTTGAGGACAATCCCAATCTTAGAATCAGGCAAAATCTCATGACAGGCCTTGACCGCAAGACTACTAGCCAGTTGCGTATGATAGGCCACCTGAACCGCCGCTTTGGCATCTACCTTGTGTGGGTAATGGGCATCGTAAAAATAACCAAATTCTACAGTGACGATGGGCTCGTTAAAGGTAATCCATTGGTCCACCAAGTCACCGTAAGTCTCAAAACAAAAACGAGCATAGTCTTCATAGGCTGAGACAGTCGCCTTATTTTCCCAGCCATCCCCATCTTCTTGTAGAGCAAATGGCAGGTCAAAGTGATAGAGATTAACTAAGAGACGAATTCCCTTGGCCTTAATGACTTCAAAGACCTGACGGTAGAAAGCCACCCCTTGCGGATTGACCTCTCCACGGCCTTGTGGGAAAATGCGAGACCACTGGATAGAAGTTCGGAAGGCTGTATGCCCAGTCTCTACCAGAAGCTCAATATCCTTTTCCCAGTTTTCATAGAAAGTCGATGTTTTGTCAGGTCCAATCCCATTGTAGTAGCGATTGGGCTCCACCTGATACCAATAATCCCAGAGATTATCTCCTTTACCATCACCAAGCACTCGTCCTTCTGTCTGTGGTCCAGAAGTGGAGGAACCCCAAACAAAATCCTTTGGAAATTTTAGCATTGTTATACCTCTTCGTTTACTCATTTTCCCCATTATATAGAAAAAACAAGGTAAAAACTAGTTACATTTTTGCCTTGTTTTTCTTCTGATTATAGTTTTTATTTCTTGCTTAGGATTTCAAGGGTTTCGAGCAAGTTGTCTGCGTGAACTTCGATGGTGTCACCAGTCGCCTTGATCTTGACTTCTACGATACCATCTGCCGCTTTCTTCCCAACAGTGATACGGATTGGCAACCCAATCAAGTCGCTATCGCTAAACTTCACTCCGACACGTTCGTTACGGTCATCCGTCAAGACTTCGTAACCAGCTCCCATCAAGTTGGCTTCCAGTTTATCTGTCAAGGCTTGCGCTTCTTCGTCCTTGACATTGACAGTGATCAAGTGCACATCAAATGGTGCCAATTCTTTAGGGAAGTTAACTCCCCAAGCGTAACGGTATTCACCTTTAGGCGTTTTGTTGACAAAGAGGCGAGCGTGTTGCTCCATAACCGCCGAGAGAAGACGGCTAACACCGATACCGTAACATCCCATGATGATTGGCACAGCACGACCATTTTCATCCAAAACATCTGCGCCCATGCTTGCTGAGTAGCGAGTTCCGAGTTTGAAAATATGACCAATCTCGATACCACGGGCAAAGTTAAGAACACCTTGTCCGTCTGGTGAAATTTCACCCTCACGAACTTCGCGGATATCCACATATTCTGCAGTAAAGTCACGACCTGGGTTCACACCCGTCAAGTGGTAGCCATCTTCGTTAGCCCCCACAACAGCATTGCGAACATCTTGCACCTTGCGGTCAGCAATGATTTTCACATTTTCTGGCAAAGCAACTGGTCCAAGCGAACCAAAGCCTGCTGGGACGACACTTGCGACTTCTTCCTCACTCGCAACGTCAAAGAAATCTGCTCCCAAGTGGTTTTTCAACTTAACTTCATTGAGTTGGTCATTTCCAACTAGAAGGGCTGCAACAAGCTCACCATCTGCCATGTAGAAGAGAGTTTTAATCGTTTGTTCTTCTGGGACGTTAAGGAAGGCTGCAACTTCATCGATGGATTTAACACTTGGAGTTTCCACTCGAGTCACTTCTTCTTCCGCAACGACACGGTTGCTTGGTTTGTACTCGTTTGTTGCCATTTCTAAGTTAGCTGCATAGCTAGACTCACTTGAGTAGGCAATAGTGTCTTCACCAGAAACCATCCATTTGAGCAATTCTGCCTTGATTTCTTCTTGCACTTCTGCAGGAATTTCATCAAATGAGGCAACTGACTTGTCTAAGACAACCCAGCGGTCAAGGTCTGTACGGGCTGGTGTGATGGCCATAAATTCTTGGCTATCCTTACCACCCATGGCACCACCGTCACCGATGATAGCCTTGAAGTCCAAGCCACTACGAGTAAAAATACGTTCATAGGCTGCCTTGTACTCATCATAAGTCACATCCAAACTATCGTAATTAGCATGGAAACTATAGCCGTCTTTCATGATAAATTCACGCGTACGGAGAAGTCCGTTACGTGGACGTTTTTCATCACGGTATTTCGGTTGGATTTGGTAAAGGTTAAGTGGCAATTGCTTGTAAGATTTCACAGAGTCACGAACAATAGCTGTAAAAGTTTCTTCGTGTGTCGGACCTAGGATAAAGTCTGACTTTTCACGATTTTTCAGTTTATAAAGGTCTTCACCATAGGTTTCATAACGACCTGATTCACGCCAAAGATCGGCACTGAGAAGGGCAGGAGCCAACATCTCAACAGCACCAATCTTATCAAACTCTTGGCGCATGATATTCTTAGCCTTTTCAATCACACGGTTAGCGAGTGGTAGGTAAGAATAAACACCAGCAGAAACTTGACGAACATAACCAGCACGCAACATAAGTGCGTGGCTGATAACTTGAGCATCGCTTGGCATTTCGCGAAGCGTTGGGATTAGCATTTTACTTTGTTTCATAATATTCCTCGATTATCTAAAAGAAGAGTCGCATAATGTCATTCCAGGTCACAGCTAGCATCAAGACAACCATCATAACTACACCAGCCATGGTGACATAGGTTTCAATTTCTTGTTTAAGGGGTTTCCGGCGGATAGCCTCTAGGATATTGAGCACAATCTTTCCACCATCCAAAGCCGGAATCGGAATCAAGTTAAAAATCCCGATATTGATGGAAATCATAGCTAGGAAATAGAGGACATTCTCAAGACCATTTTTAGCAGCATCGCTACTTGCCTTAAAAATGGCAACAGGACCACCGAGTTTGTTCAAATCTGGATGGAAAATCAAGTTTTTCAGAGCCGAAAGGATACGGAGCCCAGAGTCAGCAGCAGTTGTAAATCCACCAACAAACATGGATAGAAAGTCTGACTTGACCCCCGGTTGAACCCCGATAATATAACGTCCTTGATTCTCTTCTGGAGTCACCGTGACTTGTTTTTCACTACCATTTTCAGAAATGGTCACATCCAAGGTCGGGGCTGTCTTGTCCTTGGTATCTGCTTCCACAGCCTGAGTCAAGTCTTGCCAATTCTTAACCTCATGCGAGCCGACCTTGGTAATTTGAGCGGTCTCAGCTACGCCTACCTTAGACAATGCTCCCTCTGGCATGACATGAAAGAGATTGGTCTGAGTATCTCTAACACCACCCTGCAAAAAGATCAAGATCCAAAAAACAACAACACCTAAGATAAAGTTATTCATAGGACCTGCAAAGTTGGTGATGAGCTTGCCCCAGATAGAAGCATTTTGATACTGTACATCCAAAGGAGCGATGCGCACTTCGGTTCCATCTGCCTCAACAACTGTTGCATCATGATCCACTGCAAAAGTCTTTTCTTCTTCCAGGACCAAACCCTTGATAAAGAGCTTGTCTTCAAAGTCAAACTGGGTTACCTGCATAGGAAGAGCTGTTTGATCCAGTTTCTTCCCTGAGAGGTTAATCCGTTTGACCTTACCATCGTCGGCAAGTGTTAAACTGACTGGAGTTCCTGTCTTAATTTCTGTCGCATCATCACCCCAGCCTGCCATACGAACATAGCCTCCTAGAGGAAGGATTCGAATGGTATAAGCCGTGCCATCCTTACCGATATGGGAAAAAATCTTGGGCCCCATACCAATAGCAAATTCACGAACTAAAATGCCTGATTTCTTGGCAAAATAAAAATGTCCAAACTCATGCACCACCACAATAATCCCAAAAACGAGGATAAAGGTTAGCAATCCAATCATTCAATATTCCTTTCTTTAAAACAGGCCAAATAAGTGCATCATTGGAAACACAATCAGCATGCTGTCAAAGCGATCCAACACACCGCCATGTCCAGGGATAAATTTCCCAGAATCCTTGACACCGAAATGGCGTTTCATGGCACTCTCAATCAAGTCGCCAAACTGACCTGCCACACTGAAGAAGACGGCAAAGAGGCTCATTCTATAAATTCCATAAGGGAGAGCAACTGTGCTGTCTACTAGCATGAAGATTACCGTTATCAGTACCGCACCTAAAATACCCCCGACAAAGCCCTCAATACTCTTATTAGGAGAAACTCTCGGCGCCAATTTATGTTTACCAAAATTCATCCCTGTCAGGTAGGCTGCGCTATCTGTCGCCCAAACGATAAAAAGGGCCAAAAGTACCTTGTCAAAACCTGCCACCCGAGCATCTAGTAAGGCATTGAAGCCAAAACCAACATAAAAGCTCACAGCAATTGGGAAAGCGGCATCTTCAATCGTATAGTTCTTACTGAAAACGGTCGTCCCTAGCATTATGGTAATCAAAACACTGTAGGCAACCACATTCCCATCAACAGGCAAAAAAGTTAGGTAATTTTCTAAAGGAACTGTGAGAGCGAAGGTCGCAAAGAGAGTCAAAGCACCCTCAATGGTCATAGTCTTTAGTCCCTTCATGTGCAAGAGTTCATGGACGCCTAGCATCGCTAACAAGCCAATCCCTATCTGCAACAAGAGCCCACCCGCAAACAAGACTGGAAGGAAAATCGCCAGGGCCAATATCGCAAACAATGTTCTCTTTTGTAAATCCTTGGTCATATCTTCTCCTAAACTCCTCCAAAACGGCGATTGCGATGGTTAAAAGCAGCAATAGCTTCCTGCAAGGCGGCTTCATCAAAATCAGGCCACAAGGTATCCGTAAAGTAAAGCTCACTATAGGCTGCTTGCCATGGCAAGAAATTACTTAAACGCAACTCACCACTCGTACGGATAATCAAATCAGGATCCCGCAAATCCTTTGGCAGGTGTTGCGTGAAAAGATAGTCCCCAATCATATCTTCTGTGATGTCACCAGGGTTGATTTTAGCATCTAGAACATCTTGAGCCAAGCCCTTAAGAGCCTGCGTAATTTCAGCACGACCACCATAGTTGAGCGCAAAATTGAGAATCAAGCCCGTATTGTTCTTAGTCAACTCCTCTGCTTTTTTCAAAGCTTCAAAAGTCGGCTTAGGCAAACGATCTGTCTCCCCAATCATCTGAATCTTAACGTTATTTGCGTGCAATTCAGGGACGTAGTTATCATAAAATTCGACTGGCAAGTTCATGATAAACTTGACTTCTTGATCTGGGCGTGTCCAATTTTCCGTTGAAAAGGCATAAACCGTGATGACCTTAACTCCCATCTTGTTAGCTGCCTTGGTCACCTTTTGGAGGGCTTCCATCCCTGCCTTATGACCAAAAACCCGTGGTTGCATCCGTTTTTTAGCCCAACGACCATTCCCATCCATGATGATGCCAATATGAGCAGGAACCTGTGTTGGAACCTCGACTTCTACAGCTTTATCTTTCTTAAAAAATCCAAACATGTTCTTATTCCTATTCAAAAATCTATCGTTTCATTATACCATATTTCCCTATTTTCTTCTATTGCTAAGTTATTAGCTCTCCGTACAGACAAAAAATAAGCCGCCTGATTGGGCGACTTAGTTTTATAGGGAGATTATTATGAAAAAGTTTTAGGAGTTTAAGTTAAGTTCCTCTTAACTTATGAACCTAGTATACCGTTCCTAACTTAAATTTTTCTTAAGTTTTTTGAAAAAGTGAGATTTTTCCATTTTTCTTGCCAATTTTTCTTGGACAAGCGTTCTTGATAGAGCTTCATTCGGTCCTCATTCTCTAAAAAATGAGGAGTTGGGGAAATTTGAAACTTTAAAATATCCTCTAGACCATAAGGCGCAAAGGGCTCTAAAGTTGCATCGGCATGCAAGCGAAGGCCTATCGCCGTACAGCGTTCCGGATACTTACTCATAGCATCACGAGAACTCGTGTAAGGCGCAGTGTGGGGACTGTGCAGATGCATATAGACCTGATTTTTCAACTCCCACTGATACTGAGGGAAATCTTCTCTCAGCTTTTTCTCTAGGGATACTGTTTCCTCATAAGAAACATCTGGATCAAAGAAAATCACATCCACATCCGTCTCACTATCAAAAGGCGATTTGTCTGACAAGAGATTCCAGATGAAATTCCTGACAGAACCTGCCGCCAACCACGAATCTTTCAGACCAAGGTCACGAATGATGGTCAGAATGGTCATCATATCTGGATTTTCTCTGAAAGCATCTAGAATTTCTTGCTCATTTTTCACTGTATTCATAACCTAAATGCTCATATGCCTTAGCAGTTGCCACCCGTCCAGAACGAGTTCGCATGATGAAACCTTTCTGAATCAGGTAAGGTTCGTACATATCTTCGACTGTCTCACGCTCCTCGGCAATATTAACAGAAAGAGTTCCTAAACCGACAGGACCACCACCGTACATCTCAATCATGGTGCGAAGGATTTTTTGGTCTACATAGTCCAAACCTTCACGGTCTACATCCAGCATGGTCAAAGCCTTATCCGTAATCACATCATCAATCAAGCCATCCCCCATAATCTGGGCAAAGTCGCGCACGCGCTTGAGGAGACGATTGGCGATACGAGGAGTTCCTCGACTGCGTAAGGCCAACTCCGAAGCTGCCTCATGGGTGATTTCCATCTCAAAAATATCTGCTGTCCGCTCAACAATCTCTGTCAAGTCAGCGTGGGCATAGTATTCCATATGACCTGTAATCCCAAAACGTGCCCGCAGAGGATTTGAGAGCATCCCCGCACGTGTCGTAGCCCCAATCAAGGTGAATGGTGGCAAGTCCAAATGAACACTGCGACTGCCTTCACCAGCCCCAATCATGATATCAATGTAGAAGTCTTCCATGGCACTATAAAGCACCTCTTCCACCGACATGGGCAAGCGATGAATCTCGTCAATAAAGAGAACGTCTCCAGGCTCCAAATCATTCAAAATCGCTACCAGATCCCCCGCTTTTTCAATGACAGGACCAGACGTTTGCTTGAGATTGACCCCCAGTTCATTGGCAATGACAAAGGCCATGGTCGTTTTCCCCAAACCTGGAGGCCCAAATAAGAGCACATGGTCCAGCGCTTCATCCCGCATTTTGGCAGCTTCGATAAAGATTTGCAGCTGGTCCTTGACCTTATCCTGCCCAATATATTCACGTAAATACTGAGGACGGAGGGTACGTTCTACCAACTCCTCATCCCCCATGATCTCATTATCTAAAATTCTACTCATGGCTCTATTATATCAAAAATCCAGCCTACAAACAAAAAAGCCACCTGATTGGGTGGCCTCTTTAGGGAGATTATTATGAAAAAGAAAAGTTTAGGATTTCATTAAATAAAGGGTACTCAATGAAAATCGAAATCAGACTAGGCAGATAGACGCAAGCATAACTATAGTTAGCTAAGTCGACTCTAACGAAGTATGATGAGATTTTCGAAGAGTATTAGGAGGTCTTTATTTAATAACTATATAATACACGAGGAGACTTAAACTTTACTTAATAAAAAATAATTTTTTTATTTTTTTCGATCCACCCAAATCATTCCTGTACAATCATAAGTAGATAAGGTTTCAAATCCCAGAGAACGATAGAATCCCAAGTTTTTATCTGTTTGGTCTGTCACCAGTTGGACTTGATAGGCATCTTTGTAATCACCTAAAGCCTCTTTCATCAAGTCGCTACCAATCCCTTGGCGCTGATAGCTAGGCAAAACGATCAAATCCTGGACAAAAATAGATGAAAAACCATCTCCGACCAAACGGACCAAGCCCACAACAGCATCGCCATCAAGTGCCATATAAATCGATAATGAGTGAGACAAGGCCTGCTCCAGCATCTGAGGTTGATGTGTATAGTTTGTCCAACCGACTGCCTGATAGAGATGTAAAATGTCATCAATTGAAACAGATCTTTCTTTTGTAATCTTAATCATAGCAAACCTTTCTAACATTCTTTAAGAGATTTCAACTGATGGCCTTCTTCATCAAAATTCTCAGATTTTAACCACGCTTCAAAACGTGCTTTAACCTTTGGCCAGTCCTTATCAATCATAGAGAGCCAATCCGTATCACGTGTACGTCCCTTATAAACGACTGCCTGACGGAAGGTCCCTTCATAGACAAAGCCCAAACGCTCCGCGGCTCGTCTGGATGGGAGATTTAGAGCATCACATTTCCACTCATAGCGACGATAGTTAAGCTCCTCAAAAACATAGCGAGCTAGGAGATATTGAGCCTCTGTCCCTATACGTGTTCCCCTGAGTTCTGGAGAAAAAGTGACAGCTCCCACTTCTATTACTCGGTTATTCTGGTCAATGCGCATGAGAGAAAAAGTCCCCAAGGCCTTACCAGTCACCTTGTCTATAATCACGTAGTAAAAACGGTCCTTACGAGCCAACATCTGATTTAAGACGGTAACCAGTTCCTCCAAATCTGCCACTGGTTCCTGAAAGAGGTAGGTCCACATCTCCCGAGGAGTACCTGGACCATAAACAGCTAATAAATCCTCCGCATGCTTTTCCACCGAAAGAGCCTCTATCCGAGCGTAGCGCCCTTCTAAGAAATCAATAGAAGGCAATTCACCAGATGTATAACCTTCCATTGACTCACCAATTATCTGACCATATTCATTTACTGGCATCGTTTTTCTCCTTGTTTTACGCTGAAAATACTATATCATAATTTGCTCTATATGGAAACTGGTGCTCTCCTCAAACCTCATCCTCAACACTACATTAGTGATTTGTTTTCTTTCTTTTATCTTCTAAGGCTTGATTAATTCGTTGGGTGAGCTTGTGAGTTTGCCAGATCTGGTACAACCATATCAGTCCATAAATTAACAAGAAAAAGAACCAAAGCAAGGGACTCAACAATGCTGAACCCCAGCCAAAAAATAGGTAGGTCAATACTAAAATAGTAGCTGTCGCTAACAAATGAACTCCTACACGCATACTATAAGCAAGAAACTCTAGCCTTTCAAGGATTAAGGTCAATACTCCCATAATTCCACTCATCAAAAACAAAGCTAGAATATTTTTTGTCGTTGGTGCAGGATAGGTAATACCTGAATAAAACTGAGCCAATAACACCAAACTCAAATAAACAAAGGAGGCCGTCCGCATTCCCGATACAAAATAAGCAATCAATCGCTTCATGATTTTCTCCTATAAACCTAGATAATCCATTAAGGACTTAACGTATTTCCGACTCACACTAGATTTGATACCCCGAGTCATTTTAGCCATCATGTTCCCTGAAAAGCTATCCGATAATGACTCTAGATGGTCAATGTTTATAACCGAATGACGTGATATCTGTATAAAGTTACGCCGGTTAATCCGATTCTGAAAGTTTGTCAATGTTTCCTTTGTTTTATAAATCCCGTCTACCGTATAAACGGTCAACAAATTCTTATCGATATCTGCTAGAATAAGATCCTCAATTTTCACCATAACCAGATGATCATCCGTTCGAATAGGAATGACCACCTGATTGGTCGTTGAAAATTGTTCTAAATACTCCATGACCTCTCTTGCTTGGTCGGTTAACTGAGCTGCCTGAATTAAAATGTGTGGGTCTTTTTCTGAAAACTCTGTCTTCATTTCAAAACGAATCTTCATTTTCTCTCCAATACATCTTTATTTTCTCTTGCTAAACACTTTAACAAATAAAAGCCAAAGAAGAATAGCGACGAGACTGATAATAACCACTATAAAGTATGTTTCTTCCTTTGTCAATAGTTCTTGCCAGTTGATTTGGATTCCCATTTTTTCTTGAAATTCCTGTAACAGACTGTTATTTCCTGAAAATGCGTTCTCTAACCGCTCTTTCATCAAGACTTGTCGATAGAGAGAAGCAATATAAGTTGCAGGGGTACATTTCATGAAAAGCTGTGCAGAATCAGGTAGTACTCCAATGGGGATATAAGTCCCTACTAAAAATCCAGAAGCAGTTCCTACTATCGTTGCCAGTTTACCAAGGCTATCTACAGATTGAAAACGGTAAATCAAGAGAACATTTACCAAACTTGAAAGCAGACTGCTTAACAACATAATCAAAGCGATTTCCGGTAAATGACTGATAACTGGGCTCTCTTTAAAATAGAAACTCATAACAGCATACATAAACACCTGCATGACAAAAGAAATGACAATACTACTGATTAGATAGGATGTCTGTAAGCCCCAGTTACCTAAATCTGTCAAGAAGAGATCTTGATCCACTTGATTTTCGCGGTCCTGTACCATTTGTTTAAGAGCCGTAAAACTGGTTGTCATCCCAGTCACAGCCAACGTCCCACCCATCAGCCAGTTGTTTAAAAGATTCGTGCTATTAGGGAGTTGGGACCAAGAATCTGTCAAATTCTTCTGCAAAAAAATGATATAAAGGAGGAAAGAAATCAATGCCCCCAATAATGAGAAAAATACTCCCGAACGATTACGAAAATATAAGATAAAATTCCGTTTCAATAAAGCTAGCATTAGCGAACCTCTCTTCCTGTAAGTGCAATAAAGGCATCATCCATAGTGCCCGGACGAAACTCAAAAGAATCAATTTCTTCTCGAATTTTTGCCAAATATCCAATGGCTTCCTGTGACGTCCTTGGATAAAAAAGATATTCCAACTCATTTTCTTCCTCTACTGTCATTCCAGTCTGTAACAACTTTTCTAAATCCTTCATTTCTTTAAAACGAATTTTTAGGATATTAGATGCATACTGACTTTTGATAGCAGTCGCAGAACCTTGCGCAATCACTTTCCCATGATCAACGATATAGATTCGATCCGCTTCATCTGCTTCATCCAGATAATGAGTCGTTAAGATAATAGTCATCCCTTCATCCTTTTGTAGTCGATATAGTAGATCCCAGATGGATTTGCGAGTCTGAATATCAAGACCTGTCGTTGGTTCATCCAAGAAAAGAATATCTGGTCGCGAAAGAAGAGCACGCGCAATATCAACCCGACGTTTTTGTCCACCTGACAAAGTCCCATATAGTTGTTTCTGGAAAGCCGTCAAACCCAGTTGATGAATCAAATCATCCACACGACTTGCTGCAATCTCCTTATACTGTTGAGCACGAATCGTGAGATTTTCCCTAACCGTCAACATCTCATCCAGTACACTAGCTTGAAAAACCACTCCGATTTTCGTATTTGGCGCATATCGAATCTGACCTTGTGTCGGATTTTTCAAACCGATTAACATGGAAATGGTGGTTGATTTCCCTGCACCATTGGGTCCCAAAATAGCATTGAAACTTCCTTTTTCAAACTCTAACTGAATATCATCGACAGCCATATGATTGCCGTACCGTTTAGTCAAATGTTTAGCTTGTAAAATCATATTTTTTCCTCCTCTTTACCACACTAGTTTAACAAAAAGAATGAAAGAAAAATCGACTTTTGAGATAAGCAGTTAAAATGAAAGGCCAAGTGGTAAAATAATGGGGGTTAAATTAAAGTAGAGCAGGCTCGTTTTTCTCCTATCGAATCACTAGAGGAAGTTTAAAATCACTTACATCCATACATTATATTTTTAAACCTGCGCTATAAAAGAGGCATTTTATAGCATCCGGCAGAAAAATCCAGGAGTCAATAGTATTGTTCTCGCTAAACCAAACAATAAAAAATGAATCAGAAATCATGGCACACACACCCTTCTAGTAAAATGAAAATGCTGAATGGGGCAGGATTAAATTTGAAGTAAGCAAGTATGGTCCTGAATTTGAAACTGCCATTAACGATAAGTCTATCTATTAGGAAAGAAATCTTCAATACAAGCAAAAACAGCTCTTGTTATCCAAGAAGAGCTGTTCTATTTTATGAAAGAGAGAGTCACTAGTGCCCCTTGTGCTTCTCTCTACGTTTTTGCTGTTTGCGTTCAAATTTCTCTTGCTTGAGCAATTGCTTTTGGAGACTAGATTGTTGTTTTGAATGCTTTTTTCGTTCCTCATACTGCAACTGTAAGAGCTCTTGTGACTTAGAAGAAACTTTCTGCTTCACCTGTTTCTTTACAGCTCGCTGCAGACGCTTCGGATTCTTAATCTTCACATGCTGTTTGACTGTTGCCTCTGGACTAAAAGATAACCGAACAAACTGAGTCTGTAAAAGTTTCAAAATTTCATCCTCTTTTGGTTCCTGACCAAATGTCACTCGACAAACTTGATAAGTTCCCTCGTACTCTTGTTCAAACAATCCATGCCAAAATCCATCTTCAAAATAAACTGTCAAGCCAATTGAAACGATTTCCACGACAGCACCTCCTTAAATCTATCCCTAAGAATGGACAACCAAGGAGGAAGGTTACTGATAGGCTTGCCTACGTCTGGACTACCAACCAGAACTGTGTTTTTATCTTAGTTGGGACTATTATAGCATAATCCAATTTAAAAATCCTCCAGATTCTACTCTGAAGGATTCCTATCTTATTTCACAACAATATTAACCAATTTATTTGGTACACTAATCACCTTCACGATTTCCTTACCGTCAATTTCTGCTTTGACTTTTTCGTCAGCCAGAGCCACTGCTTGCAATTCTTCGCGTGACAGGTCTTTAGCGACCATGAGTTTGGCACGAACTTTACCTTTGATTTGGATGACGATTTCGATTTCGTCTTCAACCAATTTGCTTTCGTCCCAAGTTGGCCAAGCTACATAAGAGATGGACTCACCTGTTGCAGCAACAGTTTGCCAGAGTTCTTCTGCCAAGTGAGGTGCAAATGGGGCAATCAATTGGATAAAGCCTTTGGCATAGTCCACATAGAGTTTGTCTTCCTTATTAGCAGCGTTGACAAAGACCATAAGTTGGGCAATGGCTGTGTTGAATTTCATAGACTCAATTTGCTCAGTGACAGATTTAACGGTTTCGTTATAAACCTTGTCAAGAGCGCCATTATTTTCCGCAGTGATTTCTTTACTTGTAATCAAACGGTAAACACGGTCAAGAAATTTACGGCTTCCTTCCAAGCCTTCTTCAGACCAAGCAATTGAAGCATCAAGTGGCCCCATGAACATTTCATAAACACGAAGGGTATCGGCACCGTATTGTTCCACCACATCGTCTGGATTAACAACGTTCTTGAGCGATTTAGACATCTTGGCTGGCGCTTGCTCCAACTCTTCTCCTGTTTCCACATGGAAGAAAGAACCGTCACGTTTTTCAACCTTATCAGTCGCTACAAGAGCTCCACGGTGGTCACGGTAGCTTGTTCCCAAAATCATTCCTTGGTTAAAGAGTTTTTGGAATGGTTCCTTAGTCGGAACAACATCTAGGTCATAGAGGAATTTGTGCCAGAAACGAGCGTAAAGCAAGTGAAGAACGGCATGCTCCGCACCACCCACGTAGATATCTACAGGCAACCATTGTTTGAGGAGGTTCTCATCAGCCAATTTCTCAGTATTATGTGGGTCAATATAACGGAGGTAGTACCAGCTTGAACCAGCCCACTGTGGCATGGTATTGGTTTCGCGACGACCTTTAACACCATCTTCACGAGTCACTTCTAGCCAGTCTGTCAAGTTGGCCAATGGACTTTCCCCAGTACCTGAAGGGCGGATGTCCTTGGTTATAGGCAAGACAAGTGGCAATTCATTTTCTGGAACAGCCGTTGAAGTCCCATCTTCCCAATGAATGATTGGAATTGGCTCACCCCAGTAACGTTGACGGCTAAAGAGCCAGTCGCGGAGACGATAGGTGACCTTCTCTTGACCACAACCTTTCTCTTCCAACCAAGCCACAATTTTAGCAATAGCGTCTTCTTTGTTAAGGCCATCTAGGAAGTCTGAATTGACATGAAGACCATCTTCAGTATAGGCAGCTTCTGCTACATTTCCACCTTCTAGCACTTCTACGATTGGAAGGTCAAATTGTTTGGCAAATTCCCAGTCACGTTGGTCATGGGCAGGCACGGCCATGACAGCACCTGTTCCATAACTAGCAAGAACATAGTCTGCAATCCAGATTGGGATTTCCTTGCCATTAACAGGATTGATGGCATAAGCACCCGTCCAAACACCAGTTTTTTCCTTGGCAAGGTCGGTACGAGCCAAGTCTGACTTGAGGCTGGCTTGATGTTTATAGTCTGCTACGGCATCAGCTTGCTCTGGACTTGTGATGGCGTCAACCAAGTCATGCTCAGGAGCCAAGACTGTGAAGGTCGCACCGAAAAGAGTATCAGGACGAGTTGTAAAGACGGTGAATTCCTTGTCAGTCCCTTTCACTTTAAAGGTGACATTGGCACCAGTTGATTTCCCAATCCAGTTGCGTTGCATATCCTTGATAGATTCTGGCCAATCCAACTCATCCAAGTCATTAAGCAAGCGCTCTGCATAGGCCGTGATTTTGAGCATCCATTGGCGCATCGGTTTGCGGACAACGGGATACCCCCCACGTTCAGAAGTTCCGTCAGGAAGGACTTCTTCGTTAGCAATGGCTGTTCCTAGTTCCTCAACCCAGTTTACTGGTACTTCAGCTTCATAGGCCAAGCCTTTTTCATAAAGCTTGGTGAAGATCCACTGCGTCCACTTGTAGTAGTTTGGATCTGTTGTGTTGACTTCACGATCCCAGTCATAAGAGAAGCCAAGCGCATTAATTTGGCGTTTGAAGTTGGCAATATTTTCTGCTGTGAATTCTGCCGGGTCATTTCCTGTGTCCATAGCGTACTGCTCAGCTGGCAAACCAAAGGCATCCCATCCCATTGGGTGAAGAACGTTGTATCCTTGCGCACGTTTGTAACGGCTGAGGATATCGGTTGCTGTGTAACCTTCTGGGTGTCCTACGTGCAATCCAGCTCCTGAAGGATATGGGAACATGTCCAGAGCATAGAACTTCGGTTTTGAGACATCTGTTCCTGTCTTAAATGTATGATGTTTCGCCCAGTAGCCCTGCCACTTAGGCTCAATTTCTTTATGATTGTAAAAACTCATGCTATTTCTCCAATTTTATGATGTTACTATTATACCATTTTTGGGGGAATTTGAAAGACGAGAAATGTTCTTTTGGACTTGGATAACAAGAAATACTGAGTCGCAAATCCACCTTATTTAACAGGAAAAAAATTAGCTCCTAATCGGAGCTAACTTCTATTGATTATTTGTCTCTTCCATCTTCTCACGTCCCAGTTCCCGATAGCTACGGTCACCGACAACATCGACTGTAAACTGACCGTCTTCATATTCAAGGATTGTCACACTACCGTTGTCTAAGCCGTGCGGATGCATGCCATTGATAAGATACACAATGGTCCCAATGGTCATCCCATGGCTGACAACCAGGGCATTCCCGCCACCGTGTTCTTCCATTTCTTTGGCAATCGACTCAAAGCCTTCCTTGATTCGGCTACTAAGTTTTTCCCAACCTTCAGCCCAACCAGCAGTATCAACTTCTACCAAGCCTTCAGCTAGCTCTGCATAGGATAACTGATGAACATGATCCACCTTGAAAACACGAGGAATGACCCCCATAAAGAGGTCTCCATCATAGGCCCCATCAAAACTACCAAAGCACCATTCACGGATTCGCTTATCCATACGGTAAGGGATTTTCCCTTGTAAGCCCAGTTCTTCTAGGATAATTCCCATGGTCTGAATGGTACGCCCTGAATCACTGGAATAAGCTCGGTCAAATTGCAAACCAGACTCTCTCAAGCCAATTCCCAGTTCATGGATTCCCAACTCACCTTCTGCGGTTAGAGGCGTATCACTCCATCCTTGAGCACGTCCAATCGTGTTAAACATCGTTTTCCCATGACGGACCAAGTACAATCTTACTTTAGACATTTTCTATCCTCCATTTTCTTCTATTATATCATGGATCAAAGAAATATTCGGCTTTCAAAAGCAAAGCCAACATTTGTAAATTATCCAAAAGAAAAGCTACCCTTATGGTAGCTTCCCTAGGAGATTATTATGAAAAAGTTTAGGATTTCTATCAAATAAAGTTAGGAGGTCTTCATTTGATACTCATAGTATACTGTCCCTAACTTAAAGAAACCTTAACTTTGTATAACGTATCCTTTAAAATTTAACATTTGAGTTACAATCCGATAAACTTCCTGTCTTATTCTAAAATTTGAGCAAAAAAAGACCACCGGATTGGGTGGCCTTTAT
>CAJZDE010000004.1:0-20857 GCA_915063165.1 uncultured Streptococcus sp. | reverse complement strand
TCTAGTTTGGAAACTTATTCTTTATATTCTATCCTTAGAAAACAAAAAACTCTTGAAACTATTTTGAAAAAAATCTAAATAGTTATTGTATTTAGAATGGAAAGGTGTATAATGTTATTTAGAAAAACATCTAAATAGAAAGCGAAGTGTACAAATATGTCAAATAAGAGAACAATCCTTCTTTTTGTAGTCTTGTCTTATGGCCTTGCTTGGATAGTATGGTTGACACTATGGCTAAATGGTGTTGGTATAAGTTCTCCATGGAGTCAGCTTGCTAGTATTGTAGCCATGTGGATGCCTGCGCTTGCAGTCTTTCTCTTAGGGAAAATCACGAATCAAACTAGTGGAATCAAATCTAAATTAGTCGTGAATCTCAAGAGGAACTGGAGATTTTACTTACTAGCTATCTGGTTACCAGCAGTTATCAGTTTTTTAGGAGCAGGACTTTATTTTCTTGTATTTCCTAGCAATTTCAGCCTTGGTTTTGAATCTATTCAATCTATTTTACAAGAAAAAGGTGTCTCTCAATCAGCCATTCCCTTATCTTTCTTGGCCTTGATTCAAATCCTAGCTAGTTTGACCTATGCTTCTTTTCTTAATAGTTTCTTTGCATTGGGGGAGGAAATTGGTTGGCGGGGCTATCTTTATCCAGTGCTAAGAGAACGCTTTTCACTAGTCCAGACTCATGTCTTACTTGCTCTCATTTGGAGTCTATGGCATTTACCAATCAATTTGCAAGGATATAATTATGGCCTTACTTATTTTGCTTATCCCGTTTTGGGAGTTGTTGCTATGTTTCTATTTTGTTTTAGCGTAGGAATATTGTTGAGCTGGTTATTGGAAAAGACAGGTTCTATCTGGGCTTCTGCCCTATTTCATGGGGCAATCAATGCAACTGCAGGTATTGGGTTACTCTTTCAATTACCAGGAGAAAAAGTTTCAAGCCTCTTGATTTTAGGCCCTTCACCGACAGGAATTCTATCAGTTCTACCTTGCTTATTCCTAGCCCTACTAATATTACAAAGGGGAAGGAGGCATTATGAGTTTTGCAAATAGTTTTAAAGCCTTATCTCATCCAGTTAGGAGAGAGATTTTAAATTTACTCAAAGCAGGTAGATTATCTGCAGGAGAAATTGCCAGTCAATTCGAGTTGACTAATGCAACTATTTCACACCATCTCACGATTTTGAAAGCAGCGGATTTGATTCATGAAATGAAAGAAAAAAACTTTATTTATTATGAGTTAAATACATCGGTTTTAGAGGATATAATGGTTTGGTTAGCAGATCTGAAAGGAGATCATTTTGATGAAGATAAAAATCAATAAGAAATTGCTATTATTTACGAGTATTCTCATCCTACTACCTTCCCTTGTAGGTTGTGTTTTCTGGAATCAATTACCAGAGGAGATACCCACTCATTTTAATCTACTGGGTCAAGCAGATGGCTACAATCATAAAATGTCTGCTATCTTGGGATTACCGACTCTCATGCTTTTGATGCATTGGTTGCTTCTATTTTTAATGATTAAGGATCCTAAATCTAGCAATATCAGTTCAAAAATACAATTTTTGATTTACTGGATTATTCCTTTTGTATCTTGTCTATTAATGATTTCTATCTTCGGAGAATCTTTGAGTTATTCCATGATGAGTGGGCTACTAGCTCAGATTTTTATGGGAGTCGTGATGATCGTAATTGGAAATTATCTACCCAAAACACACCGAAATTATATAATCGGTATTCGACTACCGTGGACCTTGGAGAGTGATAAAAACTGGAGAAAAACACATCGATTAGCTGGAAAAATTTGGGTGTTAGGAGGATTGTTATTGTTTCTAAATTCCTTTGTACAACTATATGTTTACTGGGTATTCTTCTTGACACTCTTCTTTGTAGTGATAATTCCTAGTGTCTATTCTTATCAATTATCAAAATTAGAATCTTGAAACAGGTATTTGAGTCATTAGTTAGAGAAGTTGGTCTGATAAGTCTATTTCCCCAACGTATGGTTTGAAAAATCACCCTCTTTCGTTTATAATGAAGAATGATTTTATGAAAGGGAGTGAAAATACATGAAATTCTATTCTTATGACTATGTCCTCAGCCAAATTGGTCAGCAAAATGGCATCATGATTGGTTTAGGGATTGTCCTATTAGCTGTGACAGGATTTTTAGCTTTCAAGGCTTACCATGATAAAAAGGGGACCAAATTTCGTGAGTTGGTCATGATTTCAGCTTTGACTTTATTAGCTCTCCTTTTGGTCAGCATCACAACTTATCAAAACAATCAAGTTTCTAATAATAAATTTCAAGCTTCACTTCATTTCATCGAGCTTGTTTCCAAAGAATTGGGAGTAGACAAGTCAGAGGTCTATGTCAATACTTCTGCCGACACTGATGGCGCACTTATCAAGGTCGGAGATCGCTATTATCGTGCTTTGAACGGAAGTGAGCCAGACAAGTACCTGCTAGAGAAAGTCGAACTGTATAAAACAGATGCGATTGAACTGGTGGAGGTGAACAAATGACACTCAATTATATCGAAATTTTAATCAAACTAGCCTTGGGTCTCTTTTCTCTGGTTTTTGTAATCAATGTGACAGGAAAGGGGAACCTAGCGCCTAACTCAGCAATAGACCAAATTCAGAACTATGTACTCGGGGGTATCATCGGTGGGGTGATTTACAATAGTGCCATCAGTATCCTTCAGTATGCAGTTATCTTGATCATGTGGACCATTCTGGTCTTGACTCTCAAATGGCTCAACAACAATGTTCACTTTGTGAAACGTTTGATTGACGGGAAACCAACCCTGCTCATCAAGAATGGGAAGATTGATCCAGAAGCCTGTCGTTCGGTTGGGTTATCTGCAGCGGACGTAGCTCTTAAGCTCCGTAGCCAGGGAATTTTCCAAATGAAACAAGTCAAACGCGCTATGCAGGAGCAGAACGGTCAACTCATCGTAGTCCAAATGGGAGATGAGAATCCCAAGTATCCTGTTGTCACAGACGGTGTGATCCAAGTTGAAATTTTGGAGTCCATTGGTCGGAGCGAAGAATGGCTGCTTGATAACCTCAGCAAACAAGGGTATGACAATGTGGCCAATATCTTTATCGCTGAGTATGACAAGGGTGTCGTCTCAGTCGTAACTTATGAATAAGAAAAACCTGAGGTCTTGTACTCTTCAAAAATCAAATTCAAACTGCGTCAACGTCGCCTTGCCGTATGTAGGTTACTGACTTCGTCAGTTCTATCTACAACCTCAAAGCAGTGCTTTGAGCAGCCTGCGGCTAGTTTCCTAGTTTGCTCTTTGATTTTCATTGAGTCTTGGCCTCAGGTTTCCATTTGCAATCAGAAAGGGATTTTATGTCCATTATTCAAAAACTCTGGTGGTTTTTCAAGTTAGAAAAGCGCCGTTATCTAGTCGGGATTGTGGCCTTGGTCTTGGTTTCCGTCCTCAACCTTATTCCCCCCATGGTTATGGGGCGGGTGATTGACGCCATTACGTCGGGGAAATTAACCCAGCAGGATCTCCTTCTTAATCTATTTTATCTACTGCTGGCAGCCTTTGGTATGTATTATCTGCGCTATGTGTGGCGCATGTATATCCTTGGAACTTCCTACCGTCTAGGGCAGATTATGCGGTCTCGTTTGTTTGAGCATTTTACTAAAATGTCGCCAGCCTTTTATCAGACCTATCGGACGGGGGACTTGATGGCACACGCCACCAATGATATCAATGCTTTAACTCGTCTCGCAGGTGGTGGAGTCATGTCAGCAGTGGATGCCTCTATCACGGCACTGGTGACTTTGTTGACCATGTTTTTTAGTATTTCTTGGCAAATGACTCTGGTTGCTATTCTCCCCCTGCCTTTCATGGCTTATGCGACCAGTCGTTTAGGTAGAAAGACCCACAAGGCCTTTGGCGAGTCACAGGCAGCCTTTTCTGAACTCAATAACAAGGTTCAGGAGTCTGTATCAGGTATCAAAGTGACCAAGTCTTTCGGTTATCAGGAGGATGAGCTGGAGTCTTTTCAGGCAGTCAATGAATTAACCTTCCAAAAGAACCTGCAAACCATGAAATACGATAGTCTCTTTGACCCCATGGTTCTCTTGTTTGTTGGTTCATCCTATGTTTTAACCCTCTTGGTCGGTTCCTTAATGGTGCAGGAAGGGCAGATTACAGTTGGGAATCTGGTTACCTTTATCAGCTACTTGGATATGCTGGTTTGGCCTCTTATGGCTATCGGTTTCCTCTTTAATATCACTCAGCGAGGGAAGGTATCTTACCAGCGGATTGAGGAACTTTTGTCTCAGGAATCACCTGTACAAGATCCTGAGTTTCCTCTGGACGGTATTGAAAATGGACGTTTGGAGTACACCATTGATAGTTTTGCCTTTGAAAATGAGGAAACACTGACGGATATTCACTTTAGTTTAGAAAAAGGGCAAACTCTGGGCTTGGTCGGTCAGACAGGCTCTGGGAAAACGTCCTTGATTAAGCTCCTCTTGCGTGAATACGATGTGGATAAGGGAGCTATTTATCTAAACAGTCACGATATTCGGGATTATCGTCTGACAGACCTTCGTGGTCTCATGGGCTATGTCCCTCAGGACCAGTTCCTCTTTGCGACCTCTATCTTAGACAATATCCGCTTCGGCAATCCTAATTTGCCCCTTTCAGCGGTCGAGGAAGCGACTAAACTAGCTCAAGTTTACCAAGATATTGTAGACATGCCTCAAGGATTTGATACAGTTATCGGTGAAAAAGGGGTCAGTCTATCTGGTGGTCAAAAGCAACGTCTGGCTATGAGTCGGGCTATGATTTTAGACCCTGATATCTTGATTTTAGATGATTCCTTGTCCGCCGTGGATGCCAAGACAGAGTATGCGATTATCGACAATCTCAAGGAGACGCGGAAGGATAAGACAACCATTATTACAGCACATCGTCTCAGTGCAGTTGTCCATGCAGATCTGATCTTGGTTCTGCAAAATGGCCAAATCATAGAACGGGGTACACACGAAGAACTGCTAGCCCTAGATGGCTGGTATGCCCAAACCTACCAGTCTCAGCAGTTGGAAATGAAAGGAGAAGAAGATGCAGAATAAGAAAGAACAATGGGCTGTATTGAAGCGCTTGATGTCCTATCTCAAGCCCTATGGCCTCCTGACCTTTTTGGCACTCAGTTTTCTCCTCGCGACGACGGTCATTAAAAGTGTCATTCCCCTTGTAGCTTCCCACTTTATCGACCAGTACCTCAGCAATCTCAATCAGTTTGCTATTACAGTATTATTAGCCTACTATGGTCTTTATATCCTGCAAACTCTAGTCCAGTATGTCGGCAATCTTCTCTTTGCGCGGGTGTCCTACAGTATTGTTAGGGATATTCGTCGCGATGCCTTTGCCAATATGGAGAAACTGGGCATGTCTTATTTTGACAAGACGCCAGCAGGATCCATCGTTTCTCGTTTGACCAATGATACCGAGACCATCAGTGATATGTTTTCAGGGATTTTATCCAGCTTTATTTCAGCAGTTTTTATCTTTCTGACAACTCTCTATACCATGTTGGTGCTGGATTTTCGTTTGACAGCTTTAGTCTTGCTCTTTCTTCCCTTGATTTTCCTTTTGGTCAATCTCTACCGAAAAAAGTCAGTGAAAATCATCGAAAAAACCAGAAGTCTCTTGTCGGATATCAATAGTAAGTTGGCAGAGAATATCGAGGGAATCAGGATTATCCAGGCCTTTAATCAAGAGAAGCGCCTGCAGGCAGAATTTGATGAAATCAACCAAGAACACTTGGTCTATGCCAACCGATCTGTAGCCTTGGATGCCCTCTTCTTACGGCCGGCTATGAGCTTACTGAAGCTTTTGGGCTATGCAGTTTTGATGGCTTACTTTGGCTATCGTGGTCTCTATCTAGGCATAACAGCAGGGACCATGTATGCCTTTATCCAGTATATCAATCGTCTCTTTGATCCACTCATCGAGGTAACACAAAACTTTTCTACCCTTCAAACATCCATGGTGTCAGCAGGTCGTGTCTTTGCACTTATCGATGAGACTAACTATGAACCGGCCCAAGAAAATGGACAAGCGGAGATTAGAGAAGGAAATATCCGTTTTGAACATGTGTCCTTCTCTTATGATGGGAAACACCAAATTCTTGATGATATTTCCTTTTCAGTTAACAAGGGGGAAACCATTGCCTTTGTAGGACATACAGGTTCTGGGAAATCTTCCATTATCAATGTCCTCATGCGCTTTTATGAATTTCAGTCAGGCCGCGTTCTCTTGGATGGTGTGGATATCAGGAACTACAGTCAGGAAGAGTTGAGAAAGAATATCGGATTAGTCTTGCAAGATCCCTTCCTCTATCACGGGACTATCAAGTCCAATATCGCCATGTACCAAGACATTAGTGATGAAGAGGTCCAGACTGCGGCTGCCTTTGTGGATGCAGATTCCTTTATTCAGGACCTTCCGCTGGGTTATGATGCACCTGTGTCTGAGCGTGGTTCGAGCTTTTCTACTGGCCAGCGCCAGCTTCTTGCCTTTGCTAGAACAGTCGCCAGTCAGCCTAAAATCCTGATTTTGGATGAAGCGACAGCCAATATTGACTCTGAAACAGAAAGTTTGGTTCAAGATTCCCTAGCTAAGATGAGAAAGGGGCGGACAACCATTGCTATCGCCCACCGCCTTTCGACCATCCAAGATGCCAACTGCATTTATGTCTTGGATAAGGGACGCATCATCGAGAGTGGAACCCATGAGGAACTCTTGGACTTGGGAGGAACCTATCACAAGATGTATAGCTTGCAGGCAGGAGCCATGTCCTAATACTCTTTGAAAACCTCTTCAAACCAGGTCAGCTTTATCTGGAACCTCAAAGCTGTACTTTGATTTTCATTGAGCACCAGAAGGAAATCCTTCAAATTACAGATTTCTTGCACTGCCTTTTCCATTTTGTGGTATAATGAGAAATGTTGACAAATAGTATAATAAAAACAAAGGAGAAACAGCATGCTGAAATGGGAAGACTTGCCCGTGGAAATGCAATCAAGCGAGGTTGAGTCTTATTACCAGCTTGTCTCTAAAAGGAAGGGTTCGCTGATTTTCAAGCGTTGCCTGGACTGGGTTCTGGCCCTGTTTTTGCTAGTTTTGACTTCTCCCGTCTTTCTTATCTTGAGCATTTGGATCAAGTTGGATAGCAAGGGACCTGTCATTTACAAGCAAGAGCGCGTGACCCAGTACAACCGTCCGTTCAAGATTTGGAAGTTCCGTACTATGGTAACGGATGCGGATAAAAAAGGAAGTCTAGTGACTTCAGCTAACGACAGCCGCATTACCAAAGTGGGAAATTTCATTCGTCGTGTGCGCTTGGATGAACTGCCTCAGCTGGTCAATGTCCTTAAAGGCGAAATGTCTTTTGTCGGCACGCGACCTGAAGTGCCACGTTACACCGAGCAGTATAGTCCTGAAATGATGGCGACCTTGCTCTTGCCAGCAGGAATCACCTCTCCAGCCAGCATCAACTACAAGGATGAGGATACGATCATCAGTCAAATGACGGAGAAAGGTCTGTCAGTTGACCAAGCCTATGTAGAGCATGTCCTTCCTGAAAAGATGCGCTATAACCTCGCCTATCTCCGAGAGTTTAGTTTCCTTGGAGACATCAAAATCATGTTTCAAACCGTGTTTGAAGTGCTAAAATAAAGTAGTCATGAGAAAATGAGTACAGATAAAAGGAGCAAATCAATGCCAAATTACAATATTCCATTTTCACCACCCGATATTACGGAAGCAGAAATTGCTGAAGTAGCGGATACCCTGCGTTCTGGTTGGATCACAACAGGTCCGAAGACAAAAGAACTGGAGCGTCGCTTGTCTCAATACACACAGACACCTAAGACTATCTGCCTCAACTCTGCGACTGCTGCCCTTGAGTTGATTTTACGTGTTTTGGAAGTGGGACCAGGTGATGAAGTCATCGTTCCAGCTATGACCTATACAGCTTCATGTAGTGTCATCACACACGTAGGAGCGACACCTGTCATGGTGGATATTCAAGCAGATACTTTTGAAATGGACTATGACTTGCTTGAGCAAGCTATTACTGAGAAAACTAAGGTGGTTATTCCGGTTGAGCTTGCAGGGATTGTGTGCGACTATGACCGTTTGTTCCAAGTCGTGGAGAAAAAACGGAATCTCTTTACAGCTGCTAGCAAGTGGCAAAAGGCCTTTAACCGTATCGTGATTGTCTCTGATAGTGCTCATGCTTTGGGATCGACCTATAAAGGGCAACCAGCTGGTTCGATCGCTGACTTTACTTCCTTCTCATTCCATGCCGTTAAGAATTTTACAACTGCTGAGGGTGGAAGTGCGACTTGGAAAGCCAATCCAGCGATTGACGATGAAGAGATGTACAAGGAATTCCAGATCCTTTCCCTTCATGGTCAAACCAAAGACGCCCTTGCCAAGATGCAACTGGGTTCATGGGAATACGATATCGTTACACCGGCCTACAAGTGCAACATGACGGATATCATGGCTTCGATTGGTTTGGTACAATTGGACCGTTACCCTGGGTTGCTACAACGTCGTAAGGACATCGTGGATCGTTATGATCGTGGTTTTGCGGGTACTCGTATTCACCCACTGGCACACAAGACTGATACTGTCGAATCTTCACGCCACCTCTACATCACCCATGTAGAAGGTGCTAGCCTAGAAGAGCGTAACCAAATCATCCAAGAATTGGCCAAAGCAGGAATTGCAAGTAATGTACACTATAAACCGCTTCCTCTCTTGACAGCCTATAAGAATCTTGGTTTTGATATGGCAGATTATCCAAGAGCCTATGCCTTCTTTGAAAATGAAATTACGCTTCCTCTTCATACAAAATTAAGCGATGAAGAAGTTGATTACATCGTTCAGACTCTGGTGAGAATTTCCGAAGAAATCCTCTGATCTGGAAAAAAATCATAAAAAAATCTTGACAAAAAGCGGACAATAGCATATAATATTCTCAACAAATCAGAAAAGTAACTATGTTTGATCTTCAGGGAGCCTGTGGTGATTGTGAACAGGTGGTTGGAAGTAGTGAAAGTGGGCTGATTTTAAAAATGAATTTGAAACAATGAAAATTCGGTGTGCACACCTTACAGTGCAACTTGTTGTTAGACAAGGCAGAGATGTAAAGGGGAATAGTCCCTTTATAATTGAGGTGGCACCGCGTTACCAACGCCCTCACACGGATTAATTTCTGTGTGTGGGCTTTTTTCATATCTTTAAATTAATACTGAAAGAGGAAAAATTTATGACAACTAAAGGATATTTTGGACAATTTGGTGGTAGTTTTGTACCGGAACCGATTCAGGCTTTGTTGGATGAGTTGGAAGTGACATTTGACAAATACAAGGATGATCCAGAATTTTTGGCAGAATTTCGCCATTACTTGAAGGATTATTCTGGTCGCGAAACACCGCTTTATTTTGCGGAAAGTTTGACAGATCACCTAGGTGGGGCTAAGATTTATCTTAAACGTGAAGACCTGAACCACCTTGGTTCTCACAAGCTCAACAATGTTTTAGGACAAATTCTTCTTGCCAAACGTATGGGCAAAAAAAGAGTGATTGCAGAAACAGGAGCTGGTCAGCACGGTGTTGCGACAGCAGCTGCTGCAGCCAAGTTTGGTATGGCCTGTGATGTCTACATGGGGGCAGAAGATGTGGAGCGTCAACGTCTCAATGTTTTCCGTATGGAGATGATGGGAGCGACTGTTCACGCAGTTGAAACGGGGACACGAACTCTTAAGGATGCGGTTGATGCAGCCTTTGGAGCATGGATGAATGACCTTGAAGCCTTCTACGTTTTGGGATCTGCTGTAGGACCTCATCCTTATCCTACAATTGTTCATGAATTCCAAAAGGTTATCAGTGAAGAATCTCGCCGTCAAATCTTAGAAAAAGAAGGCCGTTTACCAGACTACGTCATTGCCTGTGTAGGTGGTGGTTCAAATGCCATCGGTGCTTTTTCGCAGTATGTGGCTGATGAAGAAGTCAAATTGGTTGGGGTCGAAGCTGCCGGTCACGGACTTGACACAGACAAGCATGCAGCCACTATGACAAAGGGTAGTGTCGGAATTGTCGACGGTATGAAGACTTATGCAGTCTTTAAGGAAGATGGAGAGCTGGCGCCAGTTTACTCTATCTCAGCTGGTTTGGACTATCCAGGGGTTGGCCCAGAGCATGCCTACTTTAAAGATTCAGGTCGCGTGGAATATGTGGCAGCGACAGATGAAGAAGCTGTTCAAGCCTTGCTCCTTCTCAGCAAGACTGAAGGGATTATCCCAGCGATTGAAAGTTCGCACGCCATCGCAGAAGCGGTTAAACGTGCACCGAAACTAAGTAAAGATGAGATTATCATCATCAATGTCTCTGGTCGTGGAGACAAGGACGTAGCTGCCATTGCAGACTATCTAGAAGCTAAAAAATAAGAGATGGAAAAATTACAGTCTTTTCTCTCACAGAGAGCTTGTGGTTGCTGGAAACAAGCAGAGAAAGCTGTAAGGTTGGGTCCATCTGAAACGAGAGAAGAAAACATAATTCTCAAGGGAGTGCCCTTTATCGCACAGCCTGTTATAGGAAAGTTCTGAGACAGGAATGAGAGATAGGAGAAATCCTATAATTGAGGTGGCACCACGAATTTCGTCCTCACGCAAGTTATTTTGCGTGGGGATTTTTCATACAGTCACCACGGACTAGAAGTAGAACTGAAAGGGAAATTACAATGGAACGAATCATTCATGGAGATGTCTTATCACCAATCTTGGCTTATATGCGCCTAAAGGGGCAACACAAGGTTATCTTAGAAAGTATTCCGAGAGACAAGGAAACAGCTCGTTTTTCTATTTTAGCCTATAATCCAGTTTTTGAGATTAAGTTTGAAAATGGAGTCCTTTATCAAAATGGTCAAGTGATTGATCGGGATCCCTTGGATTTCCTTTATGAAGTGACACATAAGAGCCAGCACCATTCAGACCTACCTTTTGGTGGAGGAGCCATTGGTTTTGTTGGTTACGATATGATTTCGCTCTATGAGGAAATCGGTCAAATCCCTGAGGATACCATTGGGACGCCAGACATGCATTTCTTTGTCTATGAGAGTTATATGGTCTTTGACCACAAGAAGGAAAAAATCCATGTTATCGAGGATGCTCTTTACAGCGAGCGTAGTCAAGAAGACTTGGAAAAAGCCTTGAATCAAGTGCTGGAGGAATTACGCATCCCTGCTCCAAATGAATTTGAAGACTTGGATTTATCTCCGCTGGACTTCAAACCGCATATTGCTCCTCAGAAGTTTGAAGAAATGGTGGAAACCGCTCGTGACTTGATTCGTAACGGGGATATGTTCCAATGTGTACTCAGTCAACGCTTCTCAGCAGAAGTTACTGGAAATCCATTTGACTTCTACAGAAATCTTCGCGTGACTAATCCATCCAATTACCTCTATTTTTATGACTTTGGGGATTATCAAATCATCGGTGCTAGTCCTGAAAGTTTGGTTTCTGTTAAAAATGGCGTTGTAACAACCAATCCGATTGCCGGTACGCGACCAAGAGGGGCTACGGATGAAGAGGACAAGGCTTTGGCGACAGACCTGCTTTCTGATGAGAAGGAAACAGCAGAACATCGGATGTTGGTAGACTTGGGGCGTAACGATATTGGCCGCATCTCTGAAACGGCAAGTGTCCAAGTCACCAAGTATATGGAAGTGGAGCTCTTCCGCTATGTCATGCATTTGACCAGCGTGGTCAAGGGACGTTTGCTTCCAGACCTCACTGCCATGGATGTTTTGAAAGCTACACTTCCAGCTGGAACAGTTTCAGGAGCACCAAAGATTCGAGCAATGAGACGTATCTATGAACTGGAAACAGAAAAACGGGGCGTATACGCAGGAGCAATCGGCTACTTGTCTGCGACGGGTGATATGGATTTCGCTATCGCTATTCGAACTATGATTCTCAAAAATCAAACAGCCTATGTGCAGGCTGGGGCAGGGATTGTCTATGACTCTATCGCTCAAAATGAATACCAAGAAACCATTAACAAGGCAAAATCTATGACTAGAATTGGAGAACTAAGACCATGATTTTATTGATTGACAACTATGATTCCTTTACCTATAACTTGGCCCAATACATCGGGAATTTTGCAGAAGTACAGGTCTTGAGAAATGATGATCCCAAGCTATATGAAGAAGCTGAAAAAGCAGATGGTCTGGTTTTTTCTCCTGGTCCAGGTTGGCCAGTTGATGCTGGAAAGATGGAAGACATGATTCGTGACTTTGCAGGTAAGAAGCCGATTCTAGGGATTTGTTTGGGTCACCAAGCCATTGCAGAAGTCTTTGGTGGGAAGCTAGGTTTAGCTCCCAAAGTCATGCATGGGAAACAGAGCTATGTCAGCTTTGAAGCGCCATCTGTTCTCTATCAAGGTATTGAGGATGGTCGTCCAGTCATGCGTTACCACAGTATTTTGATTGAAGAAATGCCAGAAGACTTTGAAGTGACAGCTCGTTCGACTGATGACCAAGCCATTATGGGAATTCAGCACAAGAATCTACCGATTTATGGCTTCCAGTACCATCCAGAGAGTATCGGAACGCCAGATGGCTTGTCTTCTATTCGGAATTTTATCGAGAAGGTTGTAAAGTGAGGAAACTAGGATGAAAGAGATTATTGAAAAATTAGCAAAATTTGAAAATTTATCAGGTGTGGAAATGACGGATGTCATTGAGCGTATCGTAACTGGGCGTGTAACCGAAGCGCAGATCGCTTCTCTTCTCTTGGCCCTTAAGATGAAGGGGGAAACACCGGAAGAACGCACAGCCATTGCACAAGTCATGAGAGGCCATGCCCAACACATTCCAACTGAAATCCACGACGCCATGGACAACTGTGGTACTGGTGGAGACAAGTCCTTCAGCTTTAACATCTCCACAACTGCAGCCTTTGTCTTGGCTGGTGGTGGCATTCATATGGCTAAGCACGGTAACCGTTCGATTTCTTCTAAATCAGGTTCGGCAGATGTCCTTCAAGCATTGGGCATCAATCTTGATCTCAAACCAGCTGAACTAGGTAAGGTCTTTGATAAAACTGGCATCGTCTTTCTCTTTGCTAAAAATATGCATCCAGCTATGAAATACATCATGCCAGCTCGTTTGGAACTAGGAATTCCAACGATCATGAACTTGACTGGTCCCCTGATTCACCCAATGGCTTTGAAAACACAGTTGCTTGGAATTAGTCGTCCAGAACTGCTAGAAAGTACAGCTCAGGTATTGAAAAATATGGGTCGCAAACGTGCCATCGTGGTTGCTGGACCAGAAGGGCTTGATGAAGCTGGCTTGAACGGAACAACCAATATTGCTCTTCTTGAAAATGGCGAAATCACCTTGTCAAGCTTCACTCCAGAGGATCTGGGGATGGAACGTTACGCTATCGAAGATATTCGTGGAGGGAATGCTCAGGAAAATGCAGAAATTTTGCTTAGTGTTCTTAAAAACGAACCAAGCCCATTTTTGGAAACGACAGTCTTGAATGCTGGTCTTGGTTTCTATGCTAATGGTAAGGTAGCTAGTATCAAGGAAGGAGTTGCATTGGCCCGTCAAGTCATTGCTAGTGGCAAGGCTCTTGAAAAACTCAGACTGTTACAGGAGTACCAAAAATGAGTCAGGAATTTTTAGCACGAATTTTGGAGCAGAAGGCGCGTGAGGTCGAGCAAATGGAGCTGGAGCAAATCCAGCCCTTGCGCCAGACCTATCGCTTGGCAGAATTTTTGAAGAATCATCAAGACCGCTTGCAGGTGATTGCAGAAGTCAAGAAAGCTAGCCCTAGTCTGGGAGATATCAATCTCGATGTGGATATTGTGCAACAGGCCCAGACTTATGAAGCAAATGGCGCAGTGATGATTTCGGTTTTGACAGATGAGATTTTCTTTAAAGGACATTTGGATTATCTACGGGAGATTTCCAGTCAGGTGCAGATTCCGACGCTCAACAAGGACTTTATCATAGATGAAAAGCAAATTATCCGCGCTCGTAATGCAGGTGCGACAGTTATCTTGCTCATCGTCGCGGCCTTGTCAGAAGAACGTCTCAAGGAACTTTATGACTATGCTACAGAGCTTGGTCTGGAAGTCTTGGTGGAAACCCACAATCTAGCTGAACTGGAAGTGGCCCACAGACTTGGAGCGGAGATTATCGGGGTCAATAACCGCAACTTGACAACCTTTGAAGTTGACTTGCAGACAAGTGTAGACTTGGCTAAACACTTTAAAGAAGATTGCTTGTACATTTCTGAATCTGCTATTTTTACAGGGCAGGATGCGGAAAGACTAGCACCGTACTTTAACGGAATTTTAGTTGGGACAGCTCTGATGCAGGCAGAAGATGTAGCCCAGAGAATCAAGGAGTTGCAGATTGACAAAGGTTAAAATTTGCGGCCTATCGACCAAAGAGGCGGTGGAAACAGCCGTATCAGCAGGGGCGGATTACATCGGTTTTGTCTTCGCACCTAGTAAAAGGCAGGTGACTTTGGAACAGGCTGCTGAGCTAGCAAAGCTCATTCCTGTCAACGTTAAAAAGGTTGGCGTATTTGTTTCACCAAGTCGGGCAGAATTGCTAGAAGCAATTGAAAAAGTTGGCCTAGACTTGGTACAAGTTCATGGTCAGGTATCGGATGAGTTGTTTGAGAATCTGCCTTGTGCCAGTATTCAGGCTGTGCAGGTGGATGGAAATGGTCATGTCCCCAATTCTCGGGCAGATTATCTACTCTTTGATGCCCCTGTGGCTGGGAGTGGCCAGACTTTTGACTGGGGACGATTGGATACGACGGGATTAGCTCAGCCCTTCTTTATCGCAGGTGGGCTTAAGGAAGACAATGTAGCAAAAGCAATTCAACACTTTACTCCCTATGCAGTCGATGTATCAAGCGGAGTGGAGACAGATGGACAGAAAGATCAGGAAAAGATTAGAAGATTTATAGAGAGGGCAAAGAATGGCATATCAAGAACCAAATAAAGATGGATTTTACGGAAAATTTGGCGGACGTTTCGTCCCAGAAACATTGATGACAGCAGTATTGGAGTTGGAAAAAGCTTATCGTGAAAGTCAGGCGGACCCAAGTTTCCAAGAGGAATTAAACCAGCTCTTACGCCAGTATGTAGGACGTGAAACTCCCCTTTACTACGCAAAAAACTTGACCCAGCATATCGGCGGAGCCAAGATTTACCTCAAACGGGAAGATCTCAACCATACAGGGGCCCACAAGATTAACAATGCCTTGGGACAAGTTCTTCTGGCTAAACGTATGGGCAAAAATAAAATTATCGCTGAAACAGGTGCTGGTCAGCACGGTGTGGCAACTGCAACAGCTGCAGCCCTCTTTAACATGGAATGTACCATCTACATGGGTGAGGAAGATGTCAAACGCCAAGCCCTTAATGTCTTCCGTATGGAGCTTTTGGGAGCCAAGGTCGAGGCTGTGACTGATGGTTCGCGCGTGCTCAAGGATGCGGTTAATGCAGCCCTTCGTTCATGGGTGGCAAATATCGATGATACCCACTATATCCTTGGTTCTGCCTTGGGACCTCATCCTTTCCCAGAAATCGTTCGTGACTTCCAAAGTGTCATCGGTCGAGAAGCTAAACAACAGTACCGTGACTTGACAGGACAAGACTTACCAGATGTCCTAGTAGCCTGTGTTGGTGGTGGTTCTAATGCTATCGGTCTCTTCCATCCATTTGTGGAAGATGAATCTGTAGCTATGTATGGAGCTGAAGCAGCAGGACTAGGTGTGGATACGGAGCACCACGCAGCGACCTTGACCAAGGGTCGCCCAGGAGTTCTTCACGGTTCTCTCATAGATGTTCTCCAAGATGCCCATGGACAAATCTTAGAAGCCTTCTCTATCTCAGCAGGTTTGGACTATCCTGGTATCGGTCCAGAACACTCTCACTACCACGATATCAAACGTGCCAGCTATGTTCCTGTGACTGACGAGGAAGCCTTGGAAGGATTCCAACTCTTGTCTCGTGTGGAAGGAATTATCCCAGCCTTGGAATCTAGCCATGCCATTGCCTTTGCAGTGAAATTGGCCAAAGAACTTGGTCCAGACAAGTCAATGATTGTCTGCCTATCCGGTCGTGGGGACAAGGATGTGGTTCAAGTCAAAGACCGCTTGGAAGCAGATGTAGCAAAGAAGGGAGAAGCCCATGCCTAAGACACTAACAGAAAAATTGAACGCTATCAAAGCAGCAGGAAAAGGAATTTTAGTTCCTTATATCATGGCTGGGGACCATGAGAAAGGTTTGGATGGTCTCGGTGAAACAATCCACTTTTTAGAAGATTTGGGTGTTTCAGCCATTGAAGTGGGTATTCCCTTTTCGGATCCTGTTGCAGATGGGCCTGTGATCGAAGAAGCAGGCTTGCGCAGTCTAGCTCATGGAACTTCTACCCAGGCTTTGGTTGAAACATTGAAAACTATTCAAACAAAGGTGCCACTGGTTATCATGACCTACTTCAACCCCCTCTTTCAGTACGGTGTGGACAAATTTGTCAAAGATTTGGCAGATACAGCCGTTAAGGGATTGATTATCCCAGACCTGCCTCATGAGCATGCCAACTTTGTAGAGCCTTTTTTGGTAGACACAGATATCGCCTTGATTCCCCTAGTTAGCTTGACAACAGGACTTGAGCGCCAAAAAGAGTTGATCAAGGGAGCTGAGGGATTTGTCTATGCCGTTGCCATCAATGGGGTGACAGGAAAAGCAGGAAATTACCGTGCAGACTTGGACAAGCACCTGGCGCAATTGCATCAAGTAGCTGACATCCCAGTCTTGACAGGTTTTGGCGTATCTAGTCAAGCCGATGTAGAACGTTTCAATGCGGTGTCAGATGGCGTTATCGTCGGTTCGAAAATTGTAAAAGCTCTCCACCAAGGAGAGCCGATTGAGGACTTTATCAAACAAGCAGTAGCTTACCAAAAATAATCACACAAGTAGCAAGTAAGAGGAAAGGCACGAAAGGCAGTCTTTCCTTTTTCTTTTGCAGTAGAAAGACCAGAATGCCCGTCGCAGAAGCGAACTGAATCAAGATGAGTAATTCTGTCACGCTAAAGATGAGCGCACAAGAAGCCAGAAAGAGAAAATCCCCTGCGCCCATGCGAATATCGATAAAATGAGCCATGATTCCTAGAACAAGGAAGAAGAACATAATCGGATTCCAACCACAGAAAGCCATGAGGATTAGATGGAACGTCAGCCAGACTAGTAAGGGATATTCCTGATGGCGAAAGTCGTAGATGCCCAAGGTCAAGCCAGCAGTTATGAGGATGACTTGTCCCAAGGAAATCCACCCCCAAGACCAAGCTAGAAAGAGGATTCCTAATCCGAGTTCAAAGAGGGCATACCAAATAGGATAGCGAACCTTGCAGTAGCGACAGCGAAAGCGACCAACCACTTGAGAGATAATAGGAATCAAATCTAAGGGGCACAAACGAGTCTGACAGGAATCGCAGTGACTAGCTGGTCGGATAATGGATTGCTCAGGAAAACGCTCAATGACCAAACCCAAGAAAGAAGCGAGAATACTCCCAACGAGAAAAAAATAAAGATCAATCATACTTATCTATTCGAAAAAAATAGGAAAAGTAGTATAATGGAGAAACACAGATAAGATGGTGAGGAAAATATGACAATTCGTTTTGAAGAAAAGGTTAGTATAGAAAACGCTCAATTCGTATGCCAATGGTCCAACTCCCTTGGCAAATCCTTTCAAGAACAATGGATGGGACCAATGATTCCTTTTCCCTTAACAATTCAAATCTTGCAAGATTTGGAAGGAATCTTTTCAATCTTTGATGGACAAGAGTTTGTAGGGCTTATCCAGAAAATCAGGCTAGAAGACAGGAATCTTCATATCGGGAGATTTTTTATCAACCCTCAGAAGCAGGGGCAAGGCTTAGGTAGCCAGGCTTTAAGAAAATTTGTTAGTTTGGCCTTTGAAAATGAAGACATAGACACTATTTCTCTAAATGTCTACGAGGCAAATCAAACAGCTTACAAGCTTTACCAAAAAGCAGGATTTGAAATCGTTCAAATGGTTGAAGTACCTATACGAAAATACATTATGAAAAAGGGTAGATAGCAGATTAACTTTGTAGTAAAAACTCCTTTTTCGCTGTGAAGAAGGTTACACTATTTTAAAGGCAGAAGGAATGGCTCGTATGAAAAAAACGGATATTTTTAAAGACATTGTTTGGATTATGACACATGATTCATCTACAGTAAAAGATCGCAAAGGGTGCAACCCTCAGCCTTTTCTAGAAAAGATTACAGATGATATGACTGAGCAAGAATTTCTCTATCAAGTCAGGACTTATCTTGCTAGTTTTGGGATTATTGGGCATGTTTCTTTTCATGATAAAAAATCAGGTCCGAAAGGTTTTCTTTTGAGGATAAGTGATCAGGAAATGTTTGTTGAGGAAGCAAACCAAGATACAGGTCTCCAAGTGGGGGATCGAATCCTCGGTCTGGACGGAATGAGTTTGGAGCAAGTAGCCCTGCAACACCAAAATTACTTTATTAGTCTGACTCCAGAAAGACGATACCGAGAATGGGCAGATTTGCTACTGATGGCAGAGCAAGTGACCGTCTTGCGAGATGGGCAGGAGATGTCTATTACAGTTCGTGCTAGCCAGCAAGCTCAAAAAGCTCAGATCTTTTGGAAAGAGTTGGAGTCAGATATCCTCTATCTACGCTTAGATAATTTTATGGATGAAGAAGCGATTAGCCGTTTATACCAAGAGTGCTTGCAGAAGATTACTGAGACAGAAACTCTTATTATAGATGCCCGTTACAACAATGGGGGCACGGATTCTTTGTATTTTCCGCTCTTACATCTTGGCTTGGAGGAAGGGAAAGGCTATGACACTCTTGATTTACAGGATGATGGAATGGAAATTCTCTATACAGAAGGAAATGTCGATCGACGCTTAAAAGACTTTGAAACATGGCTTCAACAAGAAAATATCAGTCCTGATACGGTGAAACTGCTTGAAGATTTTCGTAATAATTTACTCCAAAATCGAGGGAAAGGCTATGTTTGGTATCAGGATGATCAGGACGAGCTTTTTCCAGGTGTTAAGGGCAGCCACTATCCAGAGCAGATTTTTGTTTTGTCGGATATTTATTGTGCATCATCAGGAGATAATTTTGTCAAGATGATGAAGAATTTTAAGAAAGTAACAGTTATCGGCCGTCCAACGCTTGGTATTTTAGACTACTCAAATTGTTGCAAGGTAGATTATGATGATTACTCTTTGATGTTCCCAACTTCTCGCTGGTTGGCTATAGATAAAGGCAAAGGGATGACGGACAAAGGTGTTCTTCCTGATATAGAAGTCCCTTGGACTCCTGCACATTTTGAACGAGATGTAGATCTAGATAAATGTCTGGAGTTGATTGAGATGAAGAGGAAGCATTAGATTGTTTAAATAAAAGACTTAGTTCTGTATGAAATAGAGCTAAGTCTTTTGCTTTCAATCTGCTTGTAATTGAGTAAAATGATTGTATCACTGAGGGGCAAAAGAATTTTTTTTACACACAAAATATATCTTGAGCATCCGTTGATGGAATAAAAGTAGGGAGGATACAAAAAAGCCTTGATTTCAAGGCCTTTCCTGTTGTATTTAGATGCCCCCTGCATGAATTTGTAAGAACTTTTCATATTGAAAATAAACAAAAATGTTGAAATATAGCTGATTTTAGGGAAATACTTTTAGGTATTTTCAATGTCAGGATTTAAAAATGGGGCAAAAGTGGGGCAAAAAACCATACAGATTCTAAACTGTATGGTTCTTCTTTTTTATCTAACCAAGAAAGGTTAAAACTCATTAAAACAAATGCCAGTCAACTGTTGAAAACTTTTTAGTCTGTTTAATATAAAAATAAGCAAAATGAATTTCTATAGCTAGGGTCAAAATGGTCGCAATCGTCACTACTATCAGAGGATTAGAAGCAAAGATTAAAGAGAGAATCAAGGCAGCCAGATAGAGTGTCGCTTGGACACAGTAGTAACTTTTCGAATAGCGAAGATAGTGTTTGTTATAGGGCCCATTTACTAGGACAGCAGCTTGAAAGAGGCCAAATCCGATATAAGAGAAGCTGGTTGCAAAGAGAAGATTAGCTTCAGGATTCAGAAGAAAACTCATCGAAACGGTCATCATAATAAGTCCAATGAAAATAGGATAGTGACTGTAAATTAGAAATAGTCCCTTTTGATTAGATTCTTCATCAATAGCATGGTCGAATTGACCAAAATAAAACAAGAACAGAGAAAGCATAATAATGAAATAAAGAACCGAATAAATCGAGAAATTCTCGATTGTAAAGAAGTTAGCTAGCTCCATAATCATCTCTCCAAACGTAATAATGACAAGAAGGGAGATGCGCTCGATTAAATGGGGGAGATTTACCTGGTAATGCTTATCTTTACTAAGCAAGATAATTGGCATAATAAATGTTAGCAGAATACTAGCAAATAAGACAGAGACTCCAACGTAAATAGGAAGAAGAGCTGCTAGATAGACTCCTAAACTTCCTAGACCTGTTATCCATAGAAAACCTTTGATACTTTCCCGTTCAACATTATCGGTTGATTTTCTAAAAAATTCAACCAAATATTGTAAAAATAAGGTAAAGGTTAATGTACCAACAGCCCAACAAAGATAATGAAAATATTGTTGCCAATCAGGTCCAATCATATTGGCTATAAAGAGTAAAAGTCCCA
>CAJZDE010000003.1:0-25435 GCA_915063165.1 uncultured Streptococcus sp. | reverse complement strand
AACTTGATTTAACAACCATATTAGAGAATCTCTTGACCAAGGTGATTTCTCTTTTGATTTTGTTTTTACTATTTTATATAGCTAAAAAGATGCTTCATGCGACTGTACGAAAGATTGTCAAGCCCTCACTTAAATTTTCAAATCGAGATGCAGGAAGGCAAAAGACCATCTCGCGTTTGCTGGAGAATGTCTTTAACTACATTCTTTATTTCTTCTTGCTCTACTGTATCCTGTCTATTTTAGGACTGCCAGTTTCTAGCCTCCTTGCTGGTGCGGGGATTGCTGGGGTGGCCATTGGTATGGGGGCGCAAGGCTTTCTATCTGATGTCATCAATGGCTTCTTCATTCTTTTTGAACGCCAGCTTGATGTGGGTGATGAAGTCGTTCTCACAAATGGACCGATTACCGTTTCTGGAAAGGTCGTTAGCGTAGGGATCCGTACAACGCAACTGCGAGGTGATGATCAAGCCCTTCACTTTGTTCCCAATCGCAATATCACCGTCGTCAGCAATCTATCTCGTACTGAATAGGCCGGCTATTTTAGCAGATTTATGGTACAATAGAAGGAGTTTGGTAAAGGAGAGAGTATGCTATTTGTAGAGAAAAAATTAGGTCACGATTGTACATGGATAGATCTTGATGTAGACAAGATCAAAAACATGGAAGACCTTTCGGATGTCTATGGATTGGACAAGGAAACTATCGAGTATGCTCTGGATAGAAATGAGCGTGCCCACATGGACTATCACCGTGAAACGGGAACGGTAACCTTCATTTATAATGTTCTTGATTTAGAAAAAGATAAAGAATATTATGAAGCGATTCCGATGACCTTTATCGTTGAAAAACAACGGCTGATTACAATTAGCAATCACAAGAATAGTTATGTGATTAAACGTATGGCAACCTACCTTGAAAGCCATGAAGTTGTTTCAATCTACAAATTTCTTTTTGCCAGTTTAGAGATTATAAGTAATGCTTACTATCCAGTGATTGAAGAGATGGATAAAGGTAAGGATGAAATCAGTGCACTTCTTCGTCAAAAAACAACTAAAAAAAATCTTTTTGCCCTCTCTGACTTGGAAACTGGTATGGTTTACCTGACAGCAGCTGCCAAACAAAATCGTCTCCTCTTGGAACACATCCAAGGGCATGCTCTTTATCGCAATTTTAATGAGGTTGAAAGAGAGCAGTTTGACGATGCCATGATTGAAGCGCACCAGTTGGTTTCGATGACAGACTTGATTTCTCAAGTTTTGCAACAACTCTCAGCCTCTTACAACAACATCCTAAATAATAATCTAAATGATAATTTGACAACTTTGACAATTATCTCAGTCTTGCTAGCTATCCTTGCGGTTATTACAGGATTCTTTGGAATGAATGTTCCCTTACCGTTTGCAGATGAACCAAATGCTTGGATTTATATTTTGCTAGCTAGTCTCATTTTATGGGTAGTCTTAGCCCAATGTTTAAAGAATATTGCTAGAAATTAAAAAGAAAAGGAGCCAGAATGGCGATTGAAAATTACATGCCAGACTTTGCTGTGGAAGCAGTTTATGATCTGACAGTCCCAAGCCTGCAAGCGCAGGGGATCAAGGCTGTTTTGGTCGATTTGGACAATACCCTCATTGCTTGGAACAACCCTGATGGGACGCCAGAGATGAAGCAATGGCTACATGACCTCCGAGACGCGGGCATTCGCATCATCGTGGTCTCAAATAACACCAAAAAACGGGTCCAACGTGCAGTTGAGAAATTTGGAATTGATTACGTTTATTGGGCCTTGAAGCCTTTCACTTTTGGGATTGACCGTGCCATGAAGGAATTCCACTATGAGAAAAATGAAGTGGTCATAGTCGGCGACCAACTCATGACGGATATTCGCGCAGCCCATCGTGCGGGTATTCGCTCAATCTTGGTCAAACCCTTGGTCCAACATGACTCCATCAAAACGCAAATCAACCGAGCTCGCGAGCGCCGTGTAATGCGAAAAATAACGGAAAAGTACGGACCGATTACATATAAAAAAGGAATTTAACTATGGAAGAAATTCTCTGTATTGGTTGTGGAGCAACCATTCAGACTACAGACAAGGCTGGTCTTGGATTTACCCCCCAGTCGGCACTTGAAAAAGGTTTGGAGACGGGCGAAGTCTATTGCCAACGCTGTTTCCGTCTTCGCCACTACAATGAAATCACGGATGTCCAGTTGACGGACGATGATTTCCTCAAGCTCTTGCACGAGGTGGGAGACAGTGATGCCTTAGTGGTCAATGTCATTGATATCTTTGATTTTAATGGCTCTGTTATCCCAGGCTTGCCACGTTTTGTCTCAGGCAATGATGTCCTCTTGGTTGGAAATAAAAAAGATATCCTACCTAAGTCAGTTAAGCCGGGCAAGATTAGCCAGTGGCTCATGGAGCGTGCCCACGAAGAAGGTCTTCGCCCTGTGGATGTCGTCCTGACTTCAGCACAGAATAAGCATGCCATTAAGGAAGTCATTGACAAGATTGAACACTACCGTAAGGGCCGCGATGTCTATGTGGTTGGCGTGACCAACGTTGGAAAGTCAACCCTTATCAACGCTATTATCCAAGAAATCACGGGTGACCAAGATGTCATCACGACTTCACGCTTTCCAGGGACAACCTTGGATAAGATTGAGATTCCGCTTGACGACGGATCTTATATCTACGATACACCAGGGATTATCCACCGTCACCAGATGGCCCACTACTTGACGGCCAAAAACCTCAAGTATGTCAGCCCTAAAAAGGAAATCAAGCCTAAAACCTATCAGCTCAATCCTGAGCAAACCCTGTTTTTAGGAGGTCTCGGACGATTTGACTTTATTGCAGGAGAAAAGCAAGGATTTACTGCTTTCTTTGACAATGAACTCAAACTCCACCGTACCAAGCTTGAAGGCGCTACTGCCTTTTATGACAAGCATCTCGGAACTCTTCTAACACCGCCAAATAGCAAGGAAAAAGAAGATTTTCCAAAACTAGTCCAACATGTCTTTACCATCAAGGACAAGACAGACTTAGTCATCTCAGGACTAGGCTGGATCCGCGTAACAGGCACCGCCAAAGTCGCCGTCTGGGCACCAGAAGGCGTCGCCGTCGTCACACGAAAAGCCATTATTTAAACACAGAAAGGAAAGGGTTATCTTTATAAAGGCGAGCATTGCGAGCCCATAGAAGATACTTTTCGCCGTGGTGTTAGTTGGTACAATTGATTGTACCAACTGCGGAAAATTTGAGACCTTAGGCTCAAATTTTAGTCATGAAAGTCCGAAGGACTTTGCTGACGTCCGTCACCACTTCAGAAAAGTATAAAAAGAAACTCTTTTAAAGAAATTATGTCATTAACATCAAAACAACGTGCCTTCCTCAACAGCCAGGCACATACCCTCAAACCCATCATCCAAATCGGGAAAAATGGTCTCAACGACCAAATCAAAACCAGCGTCCGTCAAGCTCTTGATGCCCGTGAATTAATCAAGGTAACGCTCTTGCAAAACACAGATGAAAACATCCACGAAGTAGCTGAAATTTTAGAAGAAGAAATCGGTGTGGATACAGTCCAAAAAATCGGACGTATCTTGATCTTGTTTAAGCAATCCAGCAAGAAAGAAAATCGCAAGATTTCCAAGAAAGTTAAAGAAATCTAAAACCTACTCCAAACAACTGTTTTTACAGAGAATAAAAGGAAAACGAGCCTATGGCAATCGAATTATTGACTCCCTTTACCAAGGTAGAGTTGGAGCCAGAAATCAAGGAGAAAAAACGCAAACAAGTTGGGATTTTAGGGGGGAATTTTAACCCCGTTCACCATGCCCATCTTGTTGTAGCGGATCAAGTACGACAACAGTTAGGACTGGATCAGGTCCTGCTCATGCCTGAATATCAGCCACCTCATGTAGACAAAAAAGAAACCATCCCTGAACACCACCGTCTCAAGATGCTTGAATTGGCGATTGAGGGGATCAAAGGCCTAGCCATTGAAACTATTGAGCTGGAGCGCAAGGGCATTTCCTACAGCTACGACACCATGAAGATTTTGACAGAGCAACATCCTGATACAGATTATTACTTCATTATCGGGGCGGATATGGTAGACTATCTGCCTAAGTGGTACCGAATTGATGAGCTGGTCGACATGGTTCAGTTTGTGGGAGTGCAGCGTCCACGCTACAAGGCAGGGACTTCCTATCCAGTCATCTGGGTGGATGTACCTCTCATGGATATCTCATCCAGCATGGTGCGCGACTTCCTTGCCCAAGGTCGGAAACCTAACTTTCTCCTACCTCAGCCAGTGCTAGACTACATCGAGAAGGAGGGGCTTTACTGATGGCATACCAAGACTATATCAACTGTTCTCGTGAGGTTTTGTTGGAAAGAATGGCAGAGCTTCTACCTGAAAAACGTTTAACCCATTGTTTGGGTGTGGAGCGTGCAGCCATAGAACTTGCCCAGCGATTTGAAGTCGATGCCGAGAAAGCGGGTCTAGCAGGCCTTCTTCATGATTATGCTAAAAAGCTGTCAGATCAGGAATTTCTAGACTTGATTGACCGTTATCAGCTAGACCCTGACCTCAAAAACTGGGGCAATAATGTCTGGCATGGAATGGTTGGCATCTACAAGATTCAGGAAGATTTGGATTTGCAAGACTCTGAAATCCTGCGAGCCATTGAAATTCATACAGTTGGTGCTGGTCAGATGACGGACTTAGACAAGGTCATCTATGTAGCAGACTATATCGAGCACAATCGTGCCTTCCCTGGAGTGGACCAGGCGCGTGAGATTGCAAGTTCATCGCTCAATAAGGCAGTGGCCTATGAGACAGCTCGCACTGTGGAGCATCTAGCTCATAAGGGATTTCCCATCTATCCCCAAACCCTTGAAACCTATAACGCCTTTGTGCACTATTTGAAAGAGGACTAAATGAAGCCGGCTTTTATAATCATTGATGTTCAGAATATTTTAGTGGAAACTGGGTTCCAGACAAAAAGTCTATTGGAAAAAATTTCTTATTTACAAAACCAGGCTAGAAGCAAGAATATCGAAATTATCTATGTTCAACATATTGAGGACTCTGAATCTCAAACATCAGAAGATTGGCAGTTATCTGAGCTTTTAAATCGAAAAACTAATGAAAAGGTCTTTCAGAAGAAGTATAACAGTATTTTCAAAGAAACTGGTTTAAAAGAATACTTGGATAAACAGGGAATTGAAAAATTAGTTTTATGTGGCATGCAGACAGAATATTGTGTGGATACCTCTGTCAAGGTTGCCTTTGAATATGGCTATAAGCTTATTATTCCAGAAGGAACTTGCACAACGTTTGATGGTGATGACATTCCAGCAGAAACGATAAATGAATTTTATGAGGACATTTGGGAGGGGCGCTTTGCAGATGTCCTAGATTACAAACATATTTTCTAGAAAGAGGACTAAATGAACGAAAAAGAATTACTAGAACTAGTCGTGAAAGCGGCTGATGAGAAACGTGCGGAGGATATCCTCGCACTTGATGTACAAGATTTGACCAGTGTTACAGACTACTTTGTCATCACGAGCTCGATGAATAGCCGTCAGTTAGACGCTATCGCTGATAATATCCGTGAAAAAGTAGCTCAAGCTGGTGTTAAAGGCAGCCATGTCGAAGGTGATGCAGCTGGAGGCTGGGTCTTGCTGGACCTTGGCGGTGTCGTTGTGCATATCTTCTCAGAAGAAATGCGTGCCCACTATAACCTAGAAAAACTATGGCATGAGGCGAGCTCAATAGACATTTCAGAAGCCTTAGCATAGTAGATGAACTCAGTTGCAGGCAACTGGGTTTCTTTGCTTATTTTAGAAAAAATTGATAGAAAGGTGAGAGCGTTGTGTTTTGTTCATCTCGAAACTGAACACGAGCTAAAAGCTGCGAGAAAAAGAGTAACTTCCTTTGTATCTGACGATACAGCAGAAAGTTTCCTATTTTCTCCTTGCTTTTAATGCTCTTTGTATCTTAGAAAGGATTTGAACCCGTCCTGTAATTCTCGGAAAATAGACAGCCTTCCTTGGAGCTCGGCTCCATTGTCAGGCTCCTAATTTTCTATCGAATTACAGGCGGACTTGGTATCATGATTTATGGCGACTTATGAAACCTTTGCGGCAGTTTACGATGCTGTGATGGATGATAGTTTATATGATAAATGGACGGATTTTTCACTACGTCATTTGCCTAAGACTAAGGAGAGAAAGAAACTCTTAGAATTGGCTTGTGGGACGGGTATCCAGTCTGTCCGCTTTTCTCAGGCTGGTTTTGATGTGACAGGACTTGACTTGAGCGCGGATATGTTGAAGATTGCGGAGAAGAGAGCTACTTCAGCCAAGCAAAAGATTGATTTTATTGAAGGTAATATGCTGGATTTATCCAAGGCTGGTCAATATGATTTTGTGACTTGTTACTCGGACTCAATCTGCTACATGCAAGATGAGGTGGAAGTAGGAGACGTGTTTAAGGAAGTGTATAATGCCCTCAATGAAGACGGAGTATTCATCTTTGACGTGCATTCGACCTACCAGACAGATGAGGTTTTTCCAGGGTATTCCTACCATGAAAATGCGGAAGATTTTGCCATGCTCTGGGATACCTATGAGGATGCGGCTCCTCACTCCATCGTGCATGAGTTGACCTTCTTTGTCAAGGAAGCGGACGGTTCCTTTAGTCGCCACGATGAAGTGCATGAGGAGCGTACATATGAAGTCTTGACCTATGATATCTTGCTGGAACAGGCTGGTTTCAAGTCCTTCAAACTCTATGCGGACTTTGAGGACAAGGAGCCGACAGAAACCAGCACCCGTTGGTTTTTTGTCGCGCAGAAGTAGGAGATGGATATGGTTCGATCAAAATATTCTTGGGAAGAAGTTTCGCAGTTTAATCGTATCCGTCAAAATGGAACGCTTTGGGAAAAAGATGGGCAATACTTTTATGTTCAGGAAGAAGGAACCGTATTTTCAGAGTTAGTTGTTTACGATATGTCTAAGGAACTTTTTGATATGTTAGTAAATGAAATAAAACCGGAGGATGATATCCGACATATGCTAATGTATGGAACATGGCCAATGACGGTTGCCGGGTGCCATAGACCAACTATGTTGATAGCTTATCCTGAGTTGCAAAAAAATTATAGTAATGAACAACTGGCAGAAATCCTTCCAGTAGGAGAAAAACAATGGCTTAACTGGAGAGGAAGATTGCCTGAGCGGTATCGTAGATTTCGTCATTAGAATGGGAGAACATTATGACCATCACAGGTATTATCGCGGAGTTCAATCCTTTTCATAATGGGCACAAATACCTGCTGGATCAAGCAGAGGGGATGAAAATCGTGGCCATGTCTGGAAATTTCATGCAGCGTGGAGAGCCTGCTATCGTGGACAAGTGGACACGGGCTCAAATGGCACTGGAGAATGGAGCGGATCTGGTAGTGGAATTGCCCTTTCTAGTCAGTGTTCAGGCAGCTGATTTCTTCGGTCAAGGAGCTGTGGATATCTTGGCACGGCTGGGGATTGATAGCTTAGCTTTCGGGACAGAGGAAGTTCTGGATTATCAGAGAATTGCCGACCTATACACCGAGCAAGGTGCTGACATGCAGAAATTTGTAGATAATCTGCCTGATTCCCTCTCTTATCCCCAGAAAACCCAAGCCATGTGGAAGGAATTTGCAGGTCTTGATTTTTCAGGCAATACACCCAATCATGTTCTAGCTTTGGCCTATGCCAAGGCGGTTGCGGGACGTAGAATCAAACTCCATCCGATTCAGCGTCAGGGAGCTGGTTATCATTCTGTGGATAAGGATGTGGACTTTGCCTCGGCAACAGCTCTCCGTCAGCATCAATCAGACCAAGATTTCTTAGAACGCTTTATGCCTTCTGTTGCTCTCTTTGAGCAGGCCAGTAAGGTAAGTTGGGATGACTATTTTCCATTTCTCTGCTATCAAATCTTGTCAAATCCATACCTAACGACCATCTATCAGGTCAATCAAGAAATGGCTGTGCGTATCAAGGAAGCTATCAAAACAGCCCAGTCTGTTGACGAATTGGTCGAGGCGGTTGCGACCAAGCGCTACACCAAGGCGCGTGTCAGACGCCTCTTGACCTATATTTTGGTGCAGGCCAGAGAAAGCGACTTGCCAGAAGGCATCCATGTCCTTGGCTTTACTGAAAAAGGCAGACAACACCTCAAGTCTCTGAAAGGGCAGGTCCATCTAGTCAGTCGAATTGGCAAAGAACCTTGGGATGCTATGACTCAAAAGGCAGACCAGATTTACCAACTAGGACACCCAAGTATAGCAGACCAGAATTTTGGCAGAGTGCCCATTAGAATAGAATCAAACTAAGTCTACTGAAAGGTAGGCTTTTTTATTGTATAATTTAATGAAAATACTATTTTAAAGATCTAGAAAGTTTGTTTTGCGATTTCAGAACTTTCTTCTAAAATTCACACAAAACTCTTCAATTTGGGTTTGTGAAAATCGGTTTTTTATGATAGAATATTAAGGAATGTATGTCATTCGATAAACAAATTTAATGAGGTAAAAACATGGAAATCATGACACTTGCGATTGCTGTTTTTGCCGTCATCATTGGTTTAGTCATTGGATATGTCAGCATCTCAGCTAAGATGAAATCATCTCAAGAGGCTGCAGAGTTGATGCTTCTAAATGCTGAACAAGAAGCAACTAATTTACGAGGACAAGCTGAGCGCGAAGCGGATTTATTGCTAAATGAAGCCAAGAGCGAAAGCAAGTCTCTTAAAAAAGAAGCACTATTGGAGGCCAAAGAGGAAGCCAGAAAATACCGTGAAGAAGTGGACGCTGAATTTAAGTCAGAACGTCAGGAGCTCAAGCAAATTGAAAGTCGTTTGACGGAGAGAGCTACGAGCCTTGACCGTAAGGACGACAATTTGACGAACAAAGAAAAAACACTTGAACAAAAAGAACAAAGTATTTCTGATAGAGCAAAAAACCTTGATGCACGTGAAGAGCAATTAGAGGAAGTCGAAAGACAAAAAGAAGCTGAACTTGAACGTATCAGCTCCCTTTCCCAAACTGAGGCTCGAGATATTATCTTGGCTCAAACAGAGGAAAACTTGACCAAGGAAATTGCTAGCCGCATTCGTGAGGCTGAGCAAGAAGTCAAGGAACGTTCAGACAAGATTGCGAAAGATATCTTGGTTCAGGCTATGCAGCGTATCGCTGGTGACTATGTAGCGGAGTCAACAAACTCGACAGTTCATCTACCAGACGATACCATGAAGGGACGCATTATCGGTCGTGAAGGACGTAATATTCGTACCTTTGAAAGTTTGACAGGGGTCGATGTGATTATCGACGATACGCCAGAAGTGGTAACCTTGTCAGGATTTGATCCGATTCGTCGTGAGATTGCTCGTATGACCATGGAAATGTTGCTCAAGGATGGCCGCATCCACCCAGCTCGTATTGAGGAGTTGGTAGAGAAGAACCGTCAAGAGATTGACAATAAGATCCGTGAATACGGTGAGGCTGCTGCCTATGAGATTGGTGCGCCAAACCTCCATCCAGACTTGATGAAGATCATGGGACGTTTGCAGTTCCGTACTTCATATGGACAAAATGTCTTGCGTCATTCGATTGAGGTTGCTAAGTTATCTGGCATCATCGCCAGTGAGCTTGGTGAAAATGCAGCTCTTGCCCGTCGTGCTGGATTCCTTCATGACATCGGGAAAGCTATTGACCGCGAGGTTGAAGGTAGTCACGTTGAGATTGGTACGGAGTTGGCTCGTAAGTACAAGGAACACCCAGTTGTAGTGAATACTATTGCTAGCCACCACGGTGATGTCGAAGCCGAAAGCGTCATTGCAGTGATCGTTGCTGCAGCAGATGCCTTGAGTGCAGCGCGTCCAGGTGCTCGTAGCGAGTCTCTTGAAAGCTACATCAAGCGTCTCCATGATTTGGAAGAAATCGCCAATGGCTTTGAAGGAGTGCAAAATAGCTTTGCCCTTCAAGCAGGACGTGAAATCCGTATCATGGTTAATCCAGGACAAATCAAAGACGACAAAGTCACAATCTTAGCTCACAAAGTTCGTGAGAAAATTGAAAACAATCTCGATTACCCAGGAAATATCAAGGTAACCGTGATCCGCGAACTTCGTGCAGTAGATTATGCTAAATAAATAAGAAAGAGCAGTTGAAATATTACTGCTTTTTTGTTACACTAGATAGAAAGACTGTAGAAGGATAACTGACGCAATCATCAGTATCCGAGAGAAATTTTACTTTATTTCACAGACTAACTAAAGGAGACATAATGGCAGACCGAGGCTTGCTAATCGTTTTTTCTGGTCCTTCAGGAGTTGGGAAAGGAACGGTTAGAAGAGAGATTTTTGAGAGTTCTGAGAATCAATTTCAATATTCTGTATCGATGACGACGCGCGCGCAACGTCCTGGTGAAGTGGACGGAGTGGACTATTTCTTCCGTACTCGGGAAGAGTTTGAAGAGCTGATCCGTCAAGGCCAGATGTTGGAATATGCAGAATATGTCGGTAACTACTATGGAACTCCTCTGACCTATGTCAACGAAACCCTAGATAAGGGAATCGATGTCTTTCTTGAGATTGAAGTGCAAGGAGCTCTTCAGGTTAAGAAAAAGGTTCCAGACGCTGTCTTTATCTTTCTAACGCCACCAGATTTGGATGAATTGCAAGATCGTTTGGTAGGTCGTGGAACAGATAGCGCTGAAGTGATTGCCCAACGAATCGAAAAAGCCAAGGAAGAAATTGCTCTCATGCGTGAGTATGATTATGCCATTGTCAACGATCAGGTGCCCCTCGCTGCTGAACGTGTCAAGCGTGTGATCGAAGCAGAACACTTCCGTGTGGACCGTGTCATTGGTCACTACCAGGAGATGTTGCCAAAATCTCCAACTACTCGATAAACTATAGGAAATAGGTACAAGCAAATGATGTTAAAACCCTCTATTGATACCTTGCTAGACAAGGTACCATCAAAATATTCACTCGTAATCTTGGAAGCAAAACGTGCCCACGAACTAGAAGCAGGTGCGCCAGCTACTCAAGAGTTTAAGTCTGAAAAATCAACTCTTCGCGCTTTGGAAGAAATCGAGTCTGGAAACGTTACGATTCACCCAGATCCAGAAGGAAAACGTGAAGCGGTTCGTCTCCGTATCGAAGAAGAAAAACGCCGCAGAGAAGAAGAAGAAAAGAAAATCAAAGAGCAAATTGCTAAAGAAAAAGAAGATGGTGAAAAAATTTAAGGTTGGGGGGACTCAATCTTATTTTTTCTATTGCAAGAATTTACTGACAAGGAGGAGGTGAGAAGATGGCTATCGCAAAGATTATCGTGGATGTTCCCCTGATGCAGACAGACCAGCCATACAGCTACAAGGTCCCTGAGGAATTTGTAGAGATGCTGGAAGCCGGTATGCGGGTTCATGTCCCCTTTGGTAAAGGCAATCGTTTGATCCAAGGGATTGTGCTTGGCCTGGAGTCCCAGTTGGATGAAGAAGTGACAGATGAGGACTTGAAAGAGATTGCGGAGGTGCTGGATTTTTCCCCGGTTCTCACTCAAGAGCAACTCTGGCTGGCTGAGGAGTTACGCAAGTCTGTCTTTTCTTATAAAATCTCCATTCTAAAAGCCATGCTTCCAGGGTTTTTAAACTCCAGCTATGATAAGATTCTCTATCCTCTGGAAGGTCTGAGTCGGCAAGACAAAGAGCGCTTGTTTGGTTCAGAAGATTCGCTAGCCTTTTCTTCTCTAGACCTTGCCAAGCAGGCAGAAATGATGCGCTTGACCAGAAAAGGTCTGCTCCGCTTAGAGTACCAGGCTGTCGATCAAAAGAAGGTCAAGACCCAGTCTTGGTATGAGCTTGATACTACTCGACTAGAGCTGATTGAGATTTCTGCGCGTGCTAAGAAAAAGGCAGAGCTGAGAGACTATTTGCTAGCCCATCCTGAGAGTGCTCCTCTGGCTAGTTTATTAGAATCCTACTCACGCGAGCAAGTCAATTTCTTTGTGGAGCAAGGAGCTCTAACCCTAGTCCAAAAGGAAGTGCAACGCTCAGCCGCTTATTTTGAAGGCATTGAAGCCAGCCAACCTTTGTCTCTGAATCCAGAACAAAGACAGGCGCGTGATGCCGTTGTCAGTGCTATTGGCAGTCAACAGCCTCCTTTCCTCCTTCAAGGGATTACAGGAAGTGGGAAAACTGAGGTTTACTTGCAGATTATCCAAGGGGCCTTGGACAAGGGCAAAACGGCTATTTTACTGGTACCTGAGATTTCTCTGACGCCACAAATGACGGAGCGGTTCATTGCTCGATTTGGTGAGAAAGTAGCCATTCTCCACTCAGGCCTATCCAATGGTGAGAAGTACGACGAATGGCGCAAGGTTGAGCGTGGCGATGCCCAAGTTGTTGTTGGCGCTCGGTCAGCTATCTTTGCTCCACTGAAAAATCTGGGTGTCATGATTATCGATGAAGAACATGAAGCTAGCTACAAACAAGACAGCAATCCCCGTTATCATGCCAGAGAGGTCGCCATTCTACGGGCCCAGTACAATCAAGCAGCCCTAGTCCTTGGCTCGGCAACACCGAGCTTAGAAAGCCGTGCGCGAGCTGGAAAAGGTGTCTATCAACACTTACGTCTGACCCAACGGGCCAATCCTTTAGCCACTATTCCTGAGGTTCAAGTGATTGACTTTCGGGACTATATCGGGCAGAATGAGACGTCAAACTTTACGCCCCCTTTGCTAGAGGCCATTCGAGACCGCTTGGATAAAAAAGAGCAGGTAGTCCTCATGCTCAACCGTCGGGGTTATTCTAGCTTTGTTATGTGTCGGGAGTGTGGAACGGTAGATAGCTGCCCCAACTGTGACATTTCTCTGACTCTCCACATGGATACCAAGACCATGAACTGCCATTACTGTGGCTTTTCCAAGGGAATTCCTCATGTCTGTCCCAACTGTCAGAGTCGCAGCATTCGCTACTACGGGACGGGGACTCAGAAAGCCTACGATGAGCTGGCAGAGCTCTTTCCTCAGGCTCGCATTCTGCGGATGGATGTGGATACGACTCGCAAGAAAGGTAGTCACCAAGCTCTTCTTGAGCAGTTTGGCCGAGGGGAAGCAGATATCTTGTTGGGAACTCAGATGATTGCCAAGGGCTTGGATTTTCCAAATGTGACCCTAGTCGGAGTGCTCAATGCGGATACGGCCTTAAATCTGCCAGATTTCCGTTCTTCTGAGAGAACCTTCCAGCTCTTAACTCAGGTGGCTGGTCGCGCTGGTCGGGCGGAAAAGGCTGGGCAGGTCTTGATCCAGTCTTACAATCCAGAGCACTATGCCATTCGTTTTGCCAAGGATCAGGACTACGAAGGTTTTTATGCTTATGAAATGAGTATCAGGCGCCAACTCGGCTATCCGCCTTATTATTTTACGATTGGGATTACCCTCTCTCACAAGAAAGAAGAAGAGGTTGTCAAACGTGCCTATGAAGTCATGGGGATTTTGCGCTCAGGTTTGTCGGAAACTAGTAAAATCCTTGGGCCAACGCCAAAACCCATCGCCCGTACCCACAACCTTTATCATTACCAGATTTTGATTAAATACCGTTTAGAAGATGAGCTGGGACCAACTCTCAATCGAGTTTTGGACTTGACTCAAGAACGGGGAAATAGCGAGCTTCGTCTCAGCATTGACCACGAACCGCAGCAATTTTTATAAGAAGGAGAAGAAATGACAAAACTAATCTTTATGGGAACTCCCGATTTTTCAGCGACAGTTTTGAAGGGGTTGTTATCAGACGACCGTTACGAGATTCTAGCTGTTGTGACCCAGCCAGACCGCGCTGTCGGTCGTAAAAAAGTGATCCAAGAAACTCCAGTCAAGCAGGCTGCCAAAGAAGCAGGCCTTCCTATCTACCAGCCTGAAAAATTATCTGGAAGTCCAGAGATGGAAGCCATTATGAAGCTAGGAGCGAATGGGATTGTGACTGCTGCTTTTGGGCAGTTTCTCCCAAGTAAACTCCTTGATAGCATGGATTTTGCGGTCAACGTTCACGCTTCCCTCCTTCCAAAACACCGTGGTGGTGCACCCATTCATTATGCCCTGATTCAAGGGGATGAGGAAGCTGGTGTGACTATCATGGAAATGGTTAAAGAAATGGATGCAGGAGATATGATTTCCCGTCGCAGTATTCCCATCACAGATGAGGACAATGTTGGTACCTTGTTTGAAAAATTGGCAATCGTTGGTCGTGATTTGCTTTTGGATACCCTGCCTGCATACATTGCTGGCGAGATTCAACCAGAACCGCAGGACCCAAGCCAGGTCACTTTCTCGCCAAATATTAAGCCAGAAGAAGAGAAACTCGATTGGACTAAAACCAATCGCCAACTCTTCAACCAAATACGTGGTATGAATCCATGGCCTGTTGCTCACACTTTTCTCAAGGGTGATCGCTTTAAGATTTATGAAGCCCTGCCAGTAGAAGGTCAGGGAGTTCCAGGCGAGATCATCTCTATTGGCAAGAAGGAATTGATTGTCGCAACGGCAGAAGGGGCTCTGTCCCTTAAGCAAGTCCAGCCAGCTGGTAAACCTAAGATGGATATCGCTTCCTTCCTCAACGGAGTGGGACGGACATTGACTGTAGGAGAACGATTTGGTGACTAAAGTAGAAACGGCTAGAAGTCTATCTTTGGCAGTGCTAGAGGATGTTTTGATGAACCAAGCATATTCCAATATTGCTTTAAACAAACAACTCAAGGGGAGTCAACTCTCAGTAGCAGATAAGGGTTTGGTGACAGAGATTGTCTACGGTACAGTAGCCCGAAAACTGACTCTGGAATGGTATCTGTCCCACTTTATCCAAGACAGAGACAAGCTAGATAGCTGGCTCTATATCCTGCTCCTTCTGAGCGCTTACCAACTTCGGTATCTGGATAAGATTCCTAATCACGCTATTGTTAATGAAGCGGTAGAGCTAGCCAAAGCGCGTAAAAAAGGCAGTGAGAAATTGGTCAACGCCGTCCTGCGTCGTATCTTACGAGAAGACTGGCCAGATATTGACAGCATTAAGCGAAAAAATAAGCGTGATTCCATTGCCTATTCTCTCCCAGTTTGGCTAGTGTCTAAGCTCAAGGAAGAATACGGTGAAGAGCGAGCCCAAGCCATCTTTGAAAGCCTATTGGTGCGCAACAAAGCCAGCATCCGAGTGACCGACTTGAGTCGAAAGGAGGAAATCAAAGCCGTGTTAGAGGCGAGTGATTCACCTTTGGCTGTTTCTGGTCTGGTCAAGGTGCAAGGCCACTTTGCAGGACATGATTTGTTCGCAGAAGGGGCCATTACCATCCAAGATGAGTCCAGTCAACTGGTTGCTCCGACTCTTGATCTGCAAGGCCATGAGCAGGTTCTAGATGCCTGTGCGGCTCCGGGTGGAAAAACAGCCCATATGGCTTCTTACCTCACGACAGGTCAGGTTACTGCTCTGGACTTGTATGACCATAAGTTGGACTTGATCCAAGAAAATGCGGAGCGTTTAGGTGTGGCAGATCGAGTGCAAACGCAAAAATTGGATGCCAGAAAAGTGCATGAGTTTTTCGGTCGGGACTCTTTTGATAAGATTTTGGTAGATGCTCCTTGTTCTGGGATTGGACTTTTACGTCGCAAACCAGACATCAAATACAATAAGGAAACGGCAGATTTCACCTCCTTACAGGAAATTCAGCTGGAAATATTAGGTAGTGTTTGTCAAACACTACGAAAAGGTGGTATAATAACGTATAGTACCTGTACTATTGTCTCTGAGGAGAACTTTCAAGTCGTCGAGGCGTTTTTAGAAAGTCGTCCCGAGTTCGAGCAGGTTAAACTAGAACACGAATCTAAAGATATCCTGAAAGATGGCTGCATCCTGATTACTCCTGAATTGTATGGAAGTGATGGATTCTTTATTAGCCAATTTCGCAAGATATCAGAATAGGAAGGAACTGACACAATGGAAATAGCATTATTAACAGATGTTGGTCAGAAACGGACAAATAATCAGGACTATGTCAATCACTTTGTCAACAGAGCAGGACGCACTATGATCATCTTGGCTGACGGGATGGGAGGCCACCGTGCAGGAAATATCGCTAGTGAGATGGCGGTCACAGACCTTGGTGTGGCTTGGGTGGATACCCAAATTGATTCAGTCAATGAAGTTCGTGAGTGGTTTGCCCACTACCTGGAGATTGAAAATCAAAAAATTCATCAACTAGGTCAGGACGAAGCTTACAGAGGCATGGGAACAACGCTAGAAGCTGTTGCGTTTATTGACAACCAAGCCATCTATGCTCACATTGGAGATTCTCGTATCGGTTTGATTCGTGGAGAAGAATACCACCAGTTGACGAGTGACCATTCCTTGGTCAACGAATTGCTCAAGGCTGGTCAATTGACTCCAGAAGAAGCAGAAACTCACCCTCAAAAGAATATCATCACCCAGTCTATCGGACAAAAGGATGAAATCCAGCCAGATTTTGGGATGATTACACTGGAGTCAGGAGATTATCTCTTGCTCAATAGTGATGGTTTGACCAATATGATTTCGGCAAGCGAGATTTATGATATCGTAACTAGCGATATTTCCCTAGTAGACAAGGCGGCAACCCTCATTCGCTTCGCTAACAATGCAGGAGGTTTAGACAACATTACGGTTGCTCTTGTTTACATGAACGAGGAGGCAGCAGAATGATCCAAATCGGCAAGATTTTTGCCGGGCGGTATCGGATTGTCAAGCAGATTGGTCGAGGAGGCATGGCAGATGTTTACTTGGCCAAGGATTTGATCCTAGACGGGGAAGAAGTGGCAGTGAAGGTCCTGAGGACCAACTACCAGACGGACCCGATTGCTGTGGCACGTTTCCAGCGTGAAGCGAGGGCCATGGCGGATCTGGACCATCCTCATATCGTTCGGATAACAGATATTGGTGAGGAAGATGGTCAACAGTACCTAGCTATGGAATACGTAGCAGGCCTTGACCTCAAGCGTTATATCAAAGAACACTATCCTCTTTCAAACGAAGAAGCGGTTCGGATCATGGGGCAAATCCTCTTGGCCATGCGCTTAGCCCATACTCGAGGAATCGTTCACCGGGATTTGAAACCTCAAAATATCCTCTTGACACCTGACGGCACAGCTAAGGTCACGGACTTTGGGATTGCCGTAGCCTTTGCGGAGACCAGTCTGACCCAGACAAACTCAATGTTAGGCTCTGTTCATTATTTGTCACCTGAACAAGCGCGTGGTTCTAAAGCGACCTTCCAGAGTGATATCTATGCGATGGGGATTATCTTCTATGAGATGCTGACGGGACATATCCCTTATGATGGAGATAGCGCGGTTACGATTGCCCTCCAGCATTTCCAGAAGCCACTTCCGTCCGTCATAGCTGAAAACCCATCTGTCCCTCAGGCTTTAGAAAATGTTGTTATCAAGGCAACTGCTAAGAAGCTGTCAGATCGTTATCAGTCTGTTTCAGAAATGTATGTGGACTTGTCAACTAGCTTGTCTTATAATCGTCGGAATGAACCGAAACTGGTCTTTGACGATGCGAGTAAGGCAGACACTAAGACTTTGCCTAAAGTTCCACAAAGTACACTGACGTCGATTCCTAAAGCTCCGGCGCAAGAAGAACGCCCTCAGCCAAAGAAAGCAACTCAACCAGTCGCTGAGCCAGCACCTGCACCAAAGCCAGCCAAGAAACGGAAGTTTAAGGCTCGCTATATGATTCTTTTGGCTAGTCTTCTATTGGTTGCAGCCTCTTTAGTCTGGATTTTGTCAAGGACACCAGCAACGATTGCTATTCCTAACGTAGCTGGACAAACCGTTGCAGAGGCTAAGGAAACTCTTAAAAAATCCAAGTTTGAAGCTGGTGAAGAAAAGTCAGAGGCCAGCGATACAGTAGCAGAAGGACGTGTTATTCGAACGGATCCAGAAGCTGGTAGCGGCCGAAAAGAAGGGACCAAGGTCAATTTGGTTGTTTCTTCTGGCAAGCAATCCTTCCAATTGAGCAATTACGTCGGACGCAAGTATACAGAAGTTGTAGCTGAACTCAAGGAGAAGAAGGTTCCTGAAAATCTAATCAAGATGGAAGAGGAAGAATCTAGCGAAAGCGAACCAGGAACTATTCTCAGACAAACCCCTGCTTCGGGTTCGACTTATGACCTTTCAAAAGCCACCACGATTACCTTAACAGTTGCTAAGAAGGTGACCAGTGTCAGCATGCCTAGCTACATCGGCTCAAGTCTCGAATTTACTAAGAATAATCTGACTCAGATTGTCGGAGTAAAAGAGGCTAATATCGAGGTTATCGAAGTATCGACTGCTCCTGAAGGAACAGCAGAGGGTACAGTTGTAGATCAAACACCAAAAGCTGGTGAAAAGGTTGACCTTGCTAGCACGCGTATCAAGATTTCGATTTACAAACCGAAAACACCGCCGTCAACTTCATCCTCTAACCCTGCTCAACGAGGAAACCAGGGTTCTACAACAACACCAAATCAAGGGAACCAGCAAGGAAATCAACAAGGCAACAATCCTCCAACGAATCAACCAAACAATGAAGGAAACCGCGAAAGTTCTCGAGATTAAACGAATCTTTGTCATGAAATCATGACAAAGATTTTTTTTAACAAGATTTTGTGATAAAATATAGGGAGTAGAAAAAAGGAGGAGAAAATGGACGAATCGAGAGAGTTGAATGCCGTCATTGATGTCATTATGTTAGCTGGAACCATTCTCTTGAAAAGTGGTTCGGAGATTCATCGGGTAGAGGATACCATGATTCGTATTGCCCATTCACAAGGGATTATGGATTGCAATGTACTTGCCATGCCCGCTGCTATTTTCTTTTCTATTGAAAATACTAATATTTCTCGAATGAAGCGAGTGACATCATCCTCCTATAACATCGAAAAAGTTTGTGATGTCAACCAAGTATCTCGAGAACTTGTGGGCGGCCAGATTGATCTCTCGACAGCCTTTAAAAAGCTGAAAGAAATCGGCAATCAAGCCCTTCCTTATAGCAAGTTCCAAGTGACTGTAGCAGCGACCCTCAGTGCCCCTTTCTTCTCGATTATGTTTGGGGGCAATGTCTATGACGCTTTTGGCGCAGCTATTGCGACCTTATTTGGTTTTGCCTTCTCTCTCTACGTAGAGAAGTTTGTCCGCATTCCTTTTGTAACGGCCTTTGCGGGTGCCTTTGTTTTCGGATTGATCGCCCAGTTCTGGGCCCGCTATACAGGATTTCCTTCGACGGCAGACCTGATCATAGCAGGAGCGGTCATGCCCTTTGTTCCAGGGATTGCTCTGACAAATGCGGTACGGGATATCATGACCAACCATATCAACTCTGGTATGAGCAAGATGTTTGAATCTTTGCTCATTACCCTCGCTTTAGGGGCTGGCACCTCTGTCGCCCTGGTTTTGATGACATAAGATGACTCTAACAAGTATTTTGCTCCAAGCAGTGGCGAGTTTGCTCGCCATTATCACCTTTCTAATCGTACTGAATGTTCAACGCTCCATGCTCCTACCTGGTGGTGTTTTGGGAATGGGCGTTTGGCTCCTCTATCTCGTGCTCAAAGAACCAACCAATGTTATTGTCGCGACCTTTATCGCAGCAGTAATTGGCTCTTGCATCAGCCAGATTTTGAGTATTGTCTATAAGACACCAGCGGTGGTCTTTGTCTTGGCCATTCTTGCCCCCTTGGTGCCGGGTTATTTATCCTATCGAACAACAGCTTTCTTTGTGACTGGCGATTACAGCCATGCTATTGCTAGTGCGACTTTGGTGGTTATGTTAGCCCTCGTTATTTCTATTGGAATGGCAAGTGGAACGGTAATTCTAAAGCTTTATTACTATATCCGAAAACAACGAGGAATCTCTTCCTAATGCTGTCAAAGCAAAGACTTGATTTGTTGAATCAAGTCTTTTTTCTCTCTTTTGTCCCTATTTGTGATAAAATAGAATGAAACGATTTTTTACAATGAATGAAAAAACAGAGGTAAATATGACAATCGGTATTGATAAGATTGGTTTCGCGACCAGTCAATATGTCTTGAAATTACAAGACTTAGCAGAAGCGAGGGGAGTTGACCCCGAAAAATTTAGCAAGGGCCTCTTGTTAAATGAAATTAGTATTGCGCCACTGACTGAGGACATTGTTACCTTGGCTGCTAGTGCAAGCAACTCTATTTTAACAGACAAAGAAAAAGAAGAAATCGATATGGTCATCGTGGCGACCGAGTCAGGGATTGACCAGAGTAAGGCTGCGGCAGTCTTTGTTCATGGTCTATTAGGCATTCAGCCTTTCGCCCGTAGCTTTGAAATCAAAGAAGCCTGCTATGGAGCGACAGCTGCCCTTCATTATGCTAAATTGCATGTGGAAAATTCTCCAGAATCAAAAGTCCTAGTCATTGCCAGTGATATTGCCAAGTATGGTGTGGGAACTCCTGGTGAACCAACCCAGGGTGCTGGAAGTGTGGCGATGTTGATCACCCAAAATCCGCGCATCATGGCCTTTAACAATGATAACGTTGCTCAAACGCGTGACATCATGGATTTCTGGCGTCCGAACTATTCAAGCACTCCTTATGTAAACGGCATGTACTCGACCCAACAGTATCTTGATTGCCTGACAACGACTTGGGATGAATACAAGAAACGCTATGATTGGACTATGGATGACTTTGTGGCTATCTGCTTCCACTTGCCTTATCCTAAGTTAGCCCTAAAAGGTTTGCGCAAGATGATGGACAAAACTTTGTCTAAAGAAAAACAGGATAGTTTGCAAGAAAACTTTGATAAGTCCATTCTCTACAGTCAGATGATTGGGAATATCTATACAGGTTCCCTCTTCCTCGGTCTCCTATCCCTTTTGGAAAATGCAGAGACTTTGAAGGCTGGAGATAAAATTGCCCTCTACAGTTACGGAAGTGGAGCGGTTTCAGAGTTCTTTAGTGGTGAATTGGTCGAAGGCTATGAGACTTACCTTGATAAGGATCGCTTGAGCAAACTCAAGCAGCGTACAGCCCTATCTGTTACAGACTATGAAAAAGTCTTCTTCGAAGAGGTGCAGTTGGATGAGTCTGGCTCAGCCCAATTTGTAGGCTATGAACATCAAGACTATGCCTTGGTTGAAATTGTAGACCACCAACGCCGTTATAGCAAGGTTGAAAAATAATGAAGATAAGTTGGAATGGATTTTCTAAAAAATCATACCATGAGCGCCTTGAGTTGTTGCAAGCTCAGGCGCTCCTTAGTCCTGAAAAGCAAACCAGTCTAGAGAAGGATGAACAAGTCAGCTTGTCTGTCGCAGACCAGCTGAGTGAAAACGTGGTAGGAACTTTTTCTCTGCCTTATTCCATCATTCCAGAACTTTTGGTGAATGGTCAGGATTATACAGTTCCCTATGTGACAGAAGAGCCGTCAGTGGTTGCTGCGGCCAGCTATGCTAGTAAAATCATCAAGCGAGCAGGTGGCTTTACTGCTCAGGTTCATCAGCGCCAGATGATTGGTCAGGTGGCCCTTTATCAAGTTGCTGAACCTGAACAAGCGCAAGAGAAGATTGCTAGCAAGAAAGCGGAGCTCTTGGAACTTGCCAATCAAGCCTATCCTTCTATCGTTAAACGAGGAGGTGGGGCGCGTGATTTACGTGTAGAACAGATCAAAGGAGAAACAGACTTTCTCGTCGTCTATCTCCATATCGATACCCAGGAAGCCATGGGAGCCAATATGCTCAACACCATGCTGGAGGCTTTGAAGCCAGTCTTAGAAGAACTCAGTCAAGGACAGAGTCTCATGGGAATTTTGTCCAACTACGCAACCGATTCTCTGGTGACAGCAAGCTGTCGTATTGCCTTTCGCTACTTGAGTCGACAAAAGGATGAAGCCAGAGAAATAGCAGAGAAAATAGCCTTGGCTAGCCAGTTTGCGCAGGCTGATCCTTACCGAGCAGCTACTCACAATAAAGGGATTTTTAATGGTATCGATGCCATTTTAATCGCCACGGGTAATGACTGGCGTGCTATCGAAGCTGGGGCTCATGCCTTTGCCAGTCGAGATGGACGCTATCAAGGTCTCAGTCAATGGAAGCTGGACATGGAAAGAGAAGAATTGGTCGGCGAGATGACCCTACCTATGCCGGTAGCGACCAAGGGTGGCTCTATCGGTCTCAACCCACGTGTAGCTCTTAGTCATGAACTACTGGGAAATCCTTCTGCCAAAGAATTAGCTCAAATTATCGTGTCTATCGGTCTCGCCCAAAACTTTGCGGCCCTCAAAGCCTTGGTGAGTACGGGCATCCAGCAGGGTCACATGAAATTGCAGGCCAAATCCCTAGCTCTCCTAGCTGGTGCTAGTGAGTCCGAGGTTGCTCCCCTCGTTGAGCGCCTCATCGCAGATAAAACCTTTAACTTAGAGACAGCCCAGCGCTATCTGAAAAGTTTACGATCATAAAAAACTCAGACGAAGCAGTCTGAGTTTTCTTGTGTTTATACTCAATGAAAATCAAAAAGCAAACTAGGAAGCTAGCCGTAAGCTGTACTTGAGTACGGTAAGGCGACGCTGACGTGGTTTAAAGAGATTTTCGAAGAGTATTAAATACTTTTTCCAGGTAATAGAGTAACGGGTAAGAAGTAACCAGTTGTCGCAACTTCCTTACCTTCAATCTTCTGCAAGAGGAGATCAACAGTGAGTTGGGCAATTTCTTTCATTGGTTGCTTAATCGTTGTCAGGTGAGGATAGTAGTTCTCGATAAAGTAAGTCCCATCATAGCCGACGACCTTGAGCTCTTCAGGAACAGAAATTCCCAGTTCTTGAGCGATTTTAATAACCAGAATAGCTGTCAAATCATCTGAAGCAAAGATGGCATCTGGTTTCTGATGAGTCAAGATATTCTTGATTTCCATTTCTTTTCGGACGGGAGAAAAGTCACTCGAAACATTGATAATAGGAGCTTTTGGGAGTACAGATGCAAAGCCAGCATGACGCAGTCCAGTAGGCGAGTTGGAATTGTCATTTCCTGTAATCATGATGATAGACCGAGCGCCTGTCTTGACCAAAGTCTGGGCGGCGAGAACCCCGCCACCGTAGTTATCAGAGGAGACGACAGGGATGTCTGGCGATAGGTTTCGGTCAAAGGAAATAATCGGTGCTGTCACACGATTGTAGTCTTCGATTCCCAAGTTGTGACTTCCAGAAATGATACCGTCTACCTGATTAGCCTCCAGCATTTCAATGTACTCCCGTTCTTTTTCAGAATCGTGCTCGCTGTTACAGATGATGGTCTTGTAGCCATTTTTGAAGAGTTGGTGTTCCAACTTGTCAATCAACTCAGCATAGAAGACATGACTGATGTTTGGAAAAATGAGTCCAATCAACTTGGCAGATTTTCCTTGGAGACTTCGAGCCAGATTGTTAGGCTTGTAGCCTAGCTCTCGCATGGCTTCATTAACCTTTTGAATGGTTTTCTCAGATAGATAACCCTTTTTATTGATGACCCGTGAGACGGTAGTAGGGCTGACGCCTGCAAGTTTTGCGACATCAGTTAGTTTTGCGACCATAATCTAATTCATAGTAAGTTCCAGTTGGGTTTCCAGACTTGATGAGGATCCCATTTTGGTCCGCATGTGGGAAGACACGACCAGAAAATACTTTTTCTCCTTTATTGATGAAAATTTCAAAGACTGACTTGTCGATGAAGATAGTGGCAGTAGTAGCTTGGTTATTGATAGGACAAGAACGAGTCGTACCAAATTCTTGGGCGTACTGTTCACCAGCCTGACTACGATCCACTGTCACCTGTCCATTGACAAGGTCAAAGTTGATTGAAAGCCCCTTGCCTTCTTTATCAGCGAGCAAGACAATCTCGCTTTGGCTATTGGCCTCCAAGTTGAGCTCGAGTTCATAGGCGTTATTGGTTTGAGTACGATTTGAGAAGACTTCTTCAGAAGAACGAAGTTCTTTGACGGCTGCGACAGGGTATTGGTAGAGTTTGCCATCTTTGATAGTGAGTTCTTTGATCAATGAGAAGGTTCCTTGGTGGTCAAAACGGTCAGATGGGTAAGAAACATCTGGTAATCCAAGCCAACTTACTGCTAGTGCACGTCCATCTGGAGCGTTAAATGCTTGAGTTGCATAGGCTTCAAAACCATAGTCTAGATTTTGCAATGGAGACACATCTACCATTTCGGCATTTTCAGCATCAAAGGAAGCACCGATTTTGTACATGTTTGGATAGATATTATCATAGTCTAGAACACTCTTATCCAATCCTTGTGGACAGTAGAGAAGGACAGGTTGCTCCCCTACAAAGACTAGATTTGGACATTCCATCATGTAGGCAGTGCGGTCGTTAGCAAAGTCAAGGTTGCCAACTGCTTGCCAGTTTGTATAGTCATTGTCCACAGCCTTGTAGAGACGGACGAAGCCTTTTTTCTCCAAGTCCTGTCCACCGACGATGGCATAGTATTGACCTTTAAAGTTAAAAATTTGCGGATCGCGGAAGTGGTCAGTAGAGTCTGCTGGCTGGTCAATCAAGATCTTGTCAATCTTTGTAAGCTTACCCTCCTTATCCATCAAAGCACCAATCTGGTAAGGGTGACGGATCCAATTTTCATCACGGACATTTCCAGTATAAAATAGGAACAACTGATCGCCAAACTGCATAGCTGAACCAGAGTAGGCACCGTGGCTATCCAATGGAGTATCTGGCAAAACTTTGACTCCAGTTTCTGTGAAGTGTACTAGATCATCACTTTCAAGCTGCACCCAAGACTTCAAGCCATGAGCTGCTCCAAAAGGAAAGTTCTGGTAAAAGAGAATCCATTTGCCATCAAAATAAGAAAAGCCATTTGGATCATTGAGAAGCCCTGTTTTAGGCTCGACATGGTAACGAGTATGCCAAGGAGATTGAGCCATCTTTTCCTTGATTTGCTTGATTTCATCATTAGACCAGTCTTCATAGCGTCTATAACGGCGCTCGGTTGTCCATTCCATTTTATCTTTCCTCCATAAGTTCTATTCTATTATTAATAGTAAACGTTTTCGGCAAAAAAAGCAAGTCTTTTATGTTAAAAAAAAGAAAAATATGTCAAACGATTGCCATAAATCAAGTAAAGGAAATCTAACAAATTTTCACGAAAAAATGAAAGAAAATGTAAATAAAAGCCTTGATTCCTCAAGCGTAAAGATATTTTTTTGAGGAAAAAGAGAATATCCCTCAAAAACGAGCAAAATTAATCAGAGAAAAAAGAAAGGGAATAAAAATTTCTGCAAAACGCTTGACATATTTTAGAAACGTGATAAAATAATAGTCGTAGGGAGAATAAAATCGCTTTCAAACAA
>CAJZDE010000002.1:0-30149 GCA_915063165.1 uncultured Streptococcus sp. | reverse complement strand
TGTCAGCACGTCTCTGTACACTTTTGAGAGACCAAAAGTAAAAAGTACCGTCTATTATTGTAACACAATTTTTCCTTCATTGTCAAGATATTTTTCATTTTTATTCTGATCTTTTAACTCTTTGACACTAGCTTTCACCGCTTTTCTAAACCAGAAAAGGAGACAATTTGCCTCCTCCTTTCTAGTATGGATTTCCTTCGATTCAAGTTATCGTTTCGGAATTTTTTAACCCTTCTTATCAAAGCCAACCAGATTCTTTTGCAATGTTGGCTGCCTCTGTTCGATTACCAGCATCTAGTTTTGAAAGAATATTGGTGACATAGTTTCGGACGGTTCCATTTGATAGATAAAGCTGATCTGCGATTTCTTGATTAGACAAGCCCTGAGAGATTCCCTTTAAAACAGCGATTTCTTGCTCTGTTAACGGATTGGGGTGCGTCATCACCACTTCCATCAATTCAGGCGAATATTCCTTGCGTCCTTCGAGAACCGTGTGCAAGGTTTGCATGAGGTCTGCAATGCTTCTTTCTTTCAAGACATAAGCATCCACTCCAGCCTTGACCGCACGTTCAAAATAGCCAGGGCGCTTGAAGGTCGTCACCACTACCACCTTTGTTTCTGGCTTTTCTGCTCGTATCCACTCCAAGACTTCGAGGCCTGTCTTAACAGGCATTTCTACGTCAAGAATGGCGATATCTACGGGCTCCTTTTCTAAGAGTTGGATTGCTTCTTGGCCATCCTTGGCTTGTAGGACAGACTCTACATCTGGTTGAAAGGTAAGCAACTGGCACATAGCATCTCGCAACATACTTTGATCTTCTGCAACAAGTAGTTTCATCTTAGTTTCTCTCCTTATAAGATAGCCGAACCTGCACTTCAGTCGGCTGTTTCTGACTGATCACTGTTACTTCTCCTGAAAAAGGAAGGACACGGTCCCGAACGGTATGGAGTTCATCTCCTTTTAGTGAAGCAAAGCCACATCCATCATCCCTCACTGTTAGAACGAGTTCTTTCTCAGTTCGTTCTAATTTCAAGTAAGCTTTCGATGCTTTGGCATGTTTGATGATGTTGGTCACTAACTCAAGTAAAATCATGGAGGCCGTTGATTCTAATTCCTGAGTTAGGCTAGCCGTATCTAGTTGGTGATCGATTTCTGTTTCAATTCCTGCAATTTCCAGCATTTTTTTAACAGTCGCAAATTCGGAAGCAAGGGTTCTGGTTTTAAGATTTTCGATAATTGTACGAACTTCATTCATGGATTCTTTACTGATCTGATGAATTTCTTTTAATTCTTTTTCCACTTGAGGATAGGCCTGCATTTGAAGAAGTTGGAGGGCAAGGTCCGTCTTCACACTCAACATGGCAAAGGTATGGCCTAGACTGTCATGAAGATCCTGACCGATACGACTGCGTTCGTTTTCAGCCAAGAAAAGATTGAGCTTGGCATTTTGTTTCATCTTTTCTTCTTTTAGCTCTTCTGCTATCCGAATTCGATAAAGACCAAAGGTCATTGCATCGGAAAAGATAAAGGTCACCAAGAAAAAGAGTAGCTGCCAGGGACTAACATGATTGACCATATAGATTCCGGTCAGAATAAATGGTTGCAGGACAATAAAACTGACAAAACGCCAAGAGTGAAAAGAAATCTCATCCAGCTCATAAATAAGGAGATTGGATAAATAGAAGATAAACCAGGTGAAACCCGAACTCAGCCAAACCGATGTATAAAAAATGTAGGCAAGCATGATCCACCAAGCCATCCACAGCACAGTGCGACTCTGAGTGACTAAAACCGAATAGAAGGCAAGTACAAATAGTAAAGTCCATAGCAAGGTTAAAAGCGGGTAATCTCCAACGATGACACCCGCTATAGGAAAGATGATAAACACAATTGAAATATGAAACATATAATGAATGTTTTTAAATTTTTCCAACATAGATTTATTTTACCTCAATCCGTTTTTTCAGCTGGATTACCAGTACACCAAAGAAAACTGTATAGCCTAGCACAACCAAGGCAGAAAGAATATTAAATTCATGGTGTTCCAAATAAGTAGAGACAACCTGCATCAGTTGATAGGTTGGAGTCAGTTTTCCAATGGATTGGAGCCATTCTGGGAAGGAATCCAAGGGGAACCACAGTCCACCTAGGACAGCCAAAGCAATATAGGCAATATTTCCAACAACCGTCATCAGTTGAGCACTGGGTAGCAAGCTCACCAAGACACCCATACTGATAAAGACCACGCTTCCGACCAGTAACATAACTCCGATCACCAACCAATCAAGCCAAGGCAGAGTCACTCCACGGACAAAATGACCAACCGAAAAGACAACTGTAATTGATAACAAGAAAGTCAGTAGGGTACTGAACAGTTTTGATACATAATATTCTACCATAGAAACAGGAGAATGTTGAATCAATTTTTGCCAGTTGTTCGTCTTGTCGGATTCGAGTGTGCTAGGGATACTGAAAAAGGCGCTTGACATGATACTAAAGAGCGTCATGGCAAAGAGATAGGCTTGAAGAGCGATTTCTGGAATGTCTGAACCTGACATCATACCAGAAAAGATAAGGTAAAATACACTTGGAAGTCCGATGGATAGCAAGTAGTAGATGGCTTGCCGTTTCATCAGAATGATTTCTACTTTCATGAGACTTGTCATATTTTTCATCGTCAATCTCCTTTAGTCTTGAGTCGTTTCGAAGATACTGTCCAAAAGAGTTCGATTGCGAACTTCAATTTCTTCGATCGTGCAGCCCTGTTCTTGCAAAACTTTCCATACCTGGCTGGCTTCTTTGGTGGTGAAGGAAAGAGCATCTTGCTTGATTTCAAGCTCTTGAATCTGGTCCAAAGTGCTGATAACTTCCTGATAAGTTAGTGGTACCGTAAAATGTTTTTCTTGTTCTTCACCACGCATAGCATAAGGCGTCGTATCGCGAATCAATTCTCCCTTGTGGAGTACCAAAATGCGATCAGCCGTATGCTCTACCTCTTCGATATAGTGAGAAGAATAGACAATGGTCACACCATTTTGCTTCAACCGATCGACAATTTCCCAAAAATGCTGACGTGTCGAGGTATCCATAGCAGCAGTTGGTTCGTCTAAAAATAGAATTTTCGGACGACCTATTAAAGCCAAGACGAAAGAGAACAAACGTTTTTGCCCACCAGACAACTTGCCCGCTAGCTGATTTTTCTGTTTGTCCGAAAATCTCAGCAAGTCATCAATTTCTTGATTGGAGAGACTGTTTGGATAGATTGATTGAAAGAAGGATAAGAGTTCTTTCACTTTCAAGTCTTGAACCACCGTATTTTCTTGAGGTAAGATAGAAATAAGCTGCTTTAATCGAGGATCTGTTGGTGCAAAGCCTTGAATAGCTATCTGACCTGAGCTCACGAACTTGTCGCCCAAGAGGCAATCAATCAAGGTCGTCTTACCTGCTCCGTTAGGTCCGATCAAGGCGACACATTCACCATCGTTGATTTCAAAGGAGATGTTCCGCAAGATCTCCTTGTCTTTTATTTTCTTACTCAATTTCTCAACTTTAATCACAGTCATGAGATTCTCCTTTCAACCACTCCATTCCCATAGGGAAAACAATGAAAATCATAAATCCAACCCCCCAAGCACCACGAATGAATTGGCGAAGCACGGTTTGGTCAAACCAACCAGTAAACATTTCCACTAACCATACCAAGAGTGACAGGCCGATAAAGAAATAGATGATTGCCTTTTTCATTCCTCAAACTCCTTTTTCACATCTCTGACTAATTTCAAGCCTTCTCTGACAAGCCAAGACATCATTCCAAAGCCAGCAAAGAGCTCCCAAGGAAAATGGTAGAAACCCTCGTCCAATCCTGAAAACATGAGATAGGTCATAACTCCTGCTGCTACTAAACTCACTGCGACAATCATTTTATTTTTCATTTCTTCTTCCTCCATTTCATACTTCAATTATAGTCTTTTGAAGTTAGCGGAGCTAGATGCTTCTGTCACTAGGAAATATGACAAATGTCATAAAAAAAGAAAGCTGCAAAATCAACTTTCTTTTTAATCTATTTAATTTTTATTCCACACTGAAAAGATATGGATATACGGGTTGTTGACCTTGGTGAATTTCGACTTCAACATCTTCAAATTCTTCTGCGATTTCTTGGGCAATTTCATTGGCAAGTTCTTCGCTTCCGTCTTCCCCGACATAGAAAGTCACGATTTCACTATCTTCGTTCAACATATGTTTCAATGTTTCTGTCAAGGTCTGGTGCATGTCAGGATTTGACACTAGGATTTTCCCATCGACCATACCAAGATTGTCATTTTCATGAATTGCTAATCCATCGATAGTTGTATCACGAACGGCTGTTGTTACACTACCGCTGATGACATCACCAAGGGCCGCAGTCATGCGCTCTTTGTTTTCTTCGATTGGTTTGCTTGGATCAAAGGCAAGGAGACTCGTCAACCCTTGAGGAATTGTACGTGCTTCTACCACAACAGCAGGTTGTTCAAGCACTTCAGCCGCAGACTGAGCTGCCATAAAGATATTTTTGTTGTTTGGCAAGAAGATAATGTTGCGAGCATTGACCTGTTCAACAGCCTTGATAAAGTCTTCTGTTGAAGGATTCATCGTCTGCCCGCCTTCGATGACATAATCCACACCTTGGGCACGGAAGATATCTGCTAAACCTTGACCAGCTACTACTGCGATAAGGGCATACTCTTTTGTTTCAGCAGGCTTGTTGCCTTGAGTTGCTTCTTTTTCAATTTGCGCTTCGTGTTGGTTACGCATGTTATCCACTTTTACTTTGATCAAGCTACCATATTTGAGACCTTCTTGCATGACAAGACCTGGATCTTCTGTATGGACGTGAACTTTGACGATTTCATCATCATTGACAACAAGTAGAGAGTCGCCTAAATCATTCAAGTAGTTACGGAATTCATCATAGTTAAACTCTTTAGCATAAGTTGGACCTTGTTTGAGGGCTACCATGATCTCTGTACAGTAACCGAAGGTAATATCCTCAGTTGCCACATGCCCTGCTACAGACTTGTGGTGCTCTGCATTGATCATTTCACTCATGTTGGCAGGAGTCGCTACAAAGTCTTCAGAAGCACTGTATTCACCAGTAAGAGCTGAGAGGAATCCTTCATAGATGAAGACCAAACCTTGACCACCTGAGTCTACCACACCAACTTCCTTAAGGACTGGAAGCATTTCTGGTGTCTTAGCCAAAGCTGCTTTCGCACCTTCCAAGGCTGCACGCATGACCTCAACAGCATCATCCGTCTCCTCGGCTTTTTTCTTAGCACCAATGGCAGCACCACGAGAGACAGTCAAAATGGTTCCTTCGACTGGTTTCATAACTGCTTTATAAGCTACTTCGACACCGGATTGGAAGGCAAGAGCCAAGTCTTGACCTGTTAATTCATCTTTTTCCTTGATGGCCTGAGAGAAGCCACGGAAGAGCTGAGAAGTGATAACCCCTGAATTCCCACGCGCACCCATCAAGAGCCCTTTGGCAAGAATGCTCGCTACTTCTCCAACTGTAGAAGCAGGCTTGTCTGCTACTTCTTTGGCACCATTTTCAATGGTCATTCCCATGTTTGTCCCAGTATCTCCATCTGGAACTGGAAAGACGTTCAATGAATTGACATATTCTGCTTGCTTATTCAAACGAGTTGATGCAGCCTGCACCATCTCTTGGAATAAACTGGTAGTAATTTTTGACACGATTATTCTCCTACAACTTTGATATTTTGAATGTAGACATTCACAGTCTGAGCAGTAATTCCTAGTTGATTTTCTAAACTAAAACGAACACGCTCTTGAATGTTTTTTGACACTTCGCTTATCTTTACGCCGTAGCTCAATACGGTATAAACATCAACTGCAATGCTACCATCTTCGGCTGCTTTTATAACAACACCCTTAGAATAATTTTCCTTACCAAGAAGGGCTTGGAAATTGTCTTTGAGGGCATTTTTACTAGCCATACCGACCACACCAAAAATCTCAGTTGCGGCACCACCTACTACGGTTGCAATCACTTCATCTGTCAGTTCGATTTGACCATCTTTTGTATTAATTTTTACAGTCATTTTTTTTTACCTCAACTAGTTGATACTCTATTTTATCATATTTCAGCCCAAGTGTAAAAGCAGAATGCTGTATCGGCGGATATTTACTCTATTTTTCAAATGGTTTTATACTTAGAGCAAAAGAAAAAGACCAGTTAGGTCTTTTCATTTTTATTAAACGCGTTCAACTTTACCTGATTTCAAAGCACGAGCTGAAGCCCAAACTTTTTTAGGTTTACCATCGATAAGAACAGTAACTTTTTGAAGGTTTGGTTTTACGGCACGTTTTGTTTGGTTCATCGCGTGTGAACGGTTGTTTCCTGATACAGTCTTACGACCTGTAAAGTAACATACTTTAGCCATTGTGTTTTCCTCCTATTAGATCTAATATAGCGGATGTGCTAGCACCACATACCGTACTATGTTATCACACTTTCTCGAATTTATCAAGGGCCTAAACTTTTTTTTTATTTAACGTAAACAACTCCAAGTTTACCAAAAGCGACTTCTCCACGGATAATCAAGGTTTTGTTTGTTGGTGCTACAGGAGCGTCTGCCTTAGCTGCACCAAAGGATGTTTCTACTTTCAAATCAACACGCCAGTGTTGTGGAACATAGACAGTTGCATTCCCGAAGGCCACTTCAATATTTAAAGTTGCAAAATCACCTAGCATCTCTGCATTATCATAGTAGATTTTAGCATCCCCAAAAGCGACTTCCACTTGGTCATCTACGAGATCTTGATCTTGCTTATAGAAGGTCCCGCTACCAAAAGCGACTTCCTTATCCGTGACGACTGTTTTTTTCCCATTGTACCACCATTTTTTTTCATTCCAGAACTTACTTGAATGCGTCAGATAACCAACACCTAGCACTGCTAATATACTAGCCCAAAACAAAGACTGGTTTGGAATAGGAAAAATGTTATAAAAATGATTCGCAATCATTAAGGCTACTAAAGCGGTAAAAACTGCTGATGTTAGATGACGACGAAGCAAAGCTTCAACTGATTGGTAAGCAAAAAAGGCGATACCAATCAAAGGCCATATTTTACCATCCAAAGAAGGAATGCCAAAATTCCCTTGCAGCAAGATCCAGGCTGCTAAAACCAATAAAACAATACCAAATGCTTTCTTTTTCATGTTTTTTACCTCATGTTTCTTAGATTTTCTTTTAGGAGGGATTGGTAATGCCGTGAGACATGAACCTCCTTGTGCGTCTGATAAAAGGAAATGGTGCCCGTTCCTGAAAAGGACTTGTCCACTGAGTAAATCTGACGGATGTTTGCAATCGTTGACTTGGACACTCGACTAAAATAGCGAGGCAAGATGGACTCCAACTCATAGAGCTTGAGGCGAACTTCATAGGCTTCCTTCTGGTTATGAGCGTAGATCTTGCTCCCTTCTGTTTCAAAGAAGAGAATTTCTGACAGGTCTAGATAATATTCACCTGTCCCCTTGTAAAAAGTCAACCTCGGAGCCTTTGACTCTTGCAAAAGTCGTTGCAAATCTGCAATTTCATCTGTCAAAGTGGGGGTCTTGATGACAATTTCAGTCTCATCTAAATTGCCGTCAATCTCAATTCGTAACTTCATCACATCTCCTTTCTGACTCTACTATATCAAAGCTAAGTTAGGAATACAAGGGCAAAAAAGCAAGTGGTCAATTTGAAGCAGTAAGTGGTTGTAGGACTAGCTTAACTTACATATCAGAATAGGAAGAAAAGGAATCCCCACACCAGACCACAAGCATAGCCAACCAAGACATCCTTGGGATAATGAACGCCCCCTAAAACCCTCACCAAGCCCAGCAAAGCTGAGAAGAGCAAGCATGCTAAGCCAACAGGTAGACTAGCATGCAGACAGGCCATGGAGATGATGGTTGCCGAAAAAACATGGCGACTGGGCATCGACTGTCCCGAGCTATCTTTTTCAAGCAGGGGACAGATGTCCCAAGTTTCATAAGGTCGCGGGTGGTTGATTTTCTTACGAAAAAGAGACAAATTCACAAAACCCGAGGCAGGGATAAGCACATAAACCCCAACTTGCTGACCCAGTCCTAGTTTCAGGTAAGTGGTGACTAGCAAAATCAGATAGACCAAGGGCATGGCGACTGTCATCAAGCGATTAAAACTGCGTAACAGAAATAGAAGGGTGGGATGGCTGGTAAGCCTGGAGCTGATATTTCGATACCATTCTTGATAATTTTTCATTTATGTTTCTCATTCATTACTTTTTTGCCTACAGGTGAGACGTTTGTCTTCTAGTATAGTGTAGAAAAAGAAGGCCGTCAAGCCTTCTTTTGATTTATTCTTCTGCTTCGTCTTCTGTAAATTGACTATTGTACAAGTCGGCGTAGAAGCCACCTTGCACCATTAGTTCCTCATGGTTGCCTTGTTCGATGATATTGCCATCTTTCATGACAAGAATCAAGTCGGCATTACGAATAGTTGACAAGCGGTGAGCGATGACAAAGGAAGTTCTACCCTCCATCAAACGGTCCATAGCTTTTTGGATCAATTCCTCTGTACGTGTGTCGACTGAGGATGTCGCTTCATCCAAAATCAAGAGTGGTGCATCTTTGAGAAGGGCACGAGCAATGGTCAAGAGCTGTTTTTGTCCAACAGACAAGGTTACGGTGTCATCCAAAACAGTATCGTAGCCATCTGGCAAAGTCATGATAAAGTGGTGGATTCCCACAGCCTTGCTGGCTTCCATCATCCGCTCATCACTGATGTCTGTCTGATTATAGATCAGGTTCTCTCGAATCGTTCCCTCAAAGAGCCAAGTGTCCTGCAAGACCATTGAAAAGGCATCGTGTACTTCCGAACGCTTCATGTCCTTGGTATCCACACCATCAATGCGGATACTTCCCTTATCTAGCTCATAGAACTTCATCAAAAGATTGACAATGGTTGTCTTCCCAGCCCCAGTCGGTCCAACAATCGCGACCTTCTGACCTGCATGAGCTGTCGCAGAAAAATCATGGATGATGGTGCGCTCTGGTGTATAGCCAAAGGACACGTGATCAAAGACTACTTCCCCTTTCATGTCGCTCAATTGTCTCTCCTTATGAGATTCATCCTGCATCTCTGCTTCAGCTAGAAATTCTAATACACGTGTCATGGCTGCACTCGCTTGTTGCAAGTTCGTAATCCCTTGGGCAATCTGTGACAGAGGTTGGGAGAAGGTCCGTACGTAAACCATAAAGGCTACGATAATCCCTATTGTGATATGCCCTTCTAACGCCAGCGCAGCTCCAACGATGATGACTAATACATAACTAAAGTTCCCAACAAAAATCATGGCTGGCATCATGATACCAGAGATAAATTGAGATTTCCAGATACTGTCATGCAAGTCTTGGTTTAAACCTGCAAATCTCGCTTTGGAGGTATCTACTGCGTTGTAGCTGGTCACTACATTATGGCCAGAGTACATCTCTTCCACATAACCATTGACGGCCGCTAGATTATTTTGTTGAGCTTTAAAATAACCCTGTGACTTGGCCATGATTACGGAAACCGCCGCAAAACCAACAAGGGTTGATACAACGGTTACCAATGCCAAAATCCAGTTCATCCCAAACATGGTCACCAAGACAGCAATCAACAAGAAACTAGCTGAAAGAACTGTCCCTAAACTTTGGTTGAGAGATTGCGCTGCTGTATCCACATCATTGGTCACGCGCGAAAGGGTATCTCCTTGTGAATGACGGTCAAAATAGCCAAGTGGCAAACGATTGATTTTTTCAGCGATAGCCGTCCGCAAGCGTTTTGAAAAATGTTGGATACTCGTTGAAAAGATATAGGCCTGTGTATAATTAAGGATAGCTCCAAATACATACAGAACAACCAAAAATCCAGCAATGTTTGACACAGCTACCAAGTCGATTTCTGTAGCCAAGCCATCTGAAATCAAGTTAGTAATTTCTTTAATCTTAGTTGGACCATAAACGGTAATGATACTTGAAATGACTGCAGCCACAACTGCTATTAGGAGAGGGAGTTGGAGGCCTGCCATATAAGGTTTGCACTGTTTCCAGACCGAAACTTTTTTATTTTCCATGTTCCAATTCCTCCTTCGATAGTTGTGAGTAGGCAATTTCTTGATAGACTTCGTTGGTAGCTAGAAGTTCCTTGTGGGTGCCTTGTCCCACGACTTTACCTTGATCCAAAACTAAGATCAGGTCGGCGTCCATAATGGTAGAAATCCGTTGCGCTACGATGAGCTTGGTCATGGATTTTGTTTTCTCAGCTAGCTCTTGGCGTAGGACACGATCTGTCTTGTAGTCCAGGGCTGAGAAGGAATCATCAAAGATGAGAATCTCTGGTTTACGAGCCAAGGCACGTGCAATGGCCAAACGCTGTCTTTGACCTCCTGAGAAGTTGGTTCCACCTTGAGCCACTTCTGATGCAAGACCTGCTTCCTTGTCCTCGATGAAGCTTCTAGACTGGGCCAATTCAAGAGCTTGCCACATAGCAGCCTCGCTTAGAGGAGTTTCTTTGCTCTTACCAAAGTCCAAGTTCCCCTTGACATCTCCAGAAAAAAGTACAGCTTTTTGTGGAATATAGCCGACCTTATTGCGCAAATCTTCCAAGTCATAATCTTGCACATTAACTCCGTCCACTAGGATTTCTCCATCTGAAACGTCGTAAAAACGTGGCAAGAGGTTGACAAGCGTAGACTTACCTGATCCAGTCGATCCGATGAAGGCTACGGTTTGACCCGCTTCTGCTTTGAAAGTGACATGTTCCACGACTGCCTCTGAGTTTTTAGAGTAGCGGAAAGTCACATCACGGAATTCCACTTGTCCTTGAACTGAAGGATCCGCTGTCTGTGCATGACTAGGATTTTCAATAGAAGAATGCAGATCCAATACTTGATTGATACGTCCTGCCGAAACCAAGGTACGAGGAAGAACGATAAAGAGTGCTCCCATGAGAAGGAAGCCCATCACGACCTGCATAGCATAGGACATGAAGACCACCATATCACTAAAGAGCGGCAGACGTTCTGTCACACTTGCGTCGTTGATGATATAGGCACCAATCCAGTAAATGGCTAAACTTAGTCCACTCGAAATCGCCATCATAATCGGGTTCATAATCGCCATCAATCGATTGACAAAGAGATTGAGACGCGTCACTTCATCATTGGCTGCTTCAAATTTTTCATCTTGGTAATCCTCGGCATTATATGCACGAACAACTCGAATCCCAGTCAAACTTTCACGAGTGATGCTATTGAGTTTATCTGTCAATTTTTGGATGACCGATTGTTTTGGAAAGGCCAGAGTCATGAGAACGGTGGTCATCAAGACATTGACAATAACAGCCACAACGACCGCCCAGAGCCAGTATTCCGATTTCCCAAGGATTTTCCCAATGGCCCAGATAGCCATAATCGGCCCACGAGTAACCACTTGCAAGCCCATGGTAAAGAGCATCTGTACCTGGGTAATATCATTGGTCGTCCGAGTCAAAAGACTTGGGATTGAAAAGCGCTTGATTTCTGTCTGTGAAAAATCCAAAACCTGATGAAATACGTCTCTACGTAGATGGGTTGTATAGGATGCTGCAACGCGAGCGGCAAAGAAACCAACCATAACAGATGAAAAGAAAGCCAATAAAGACAAACCAATCATCTTCGCAGCTGGTGACCAGAGTTCACCCAACTGCGTTCCAGACGTTCCCAGTAATTCTGTAATTTGCGAAATATAAGTCGGCACCTCTAACTCGAGATAGACCGAGAAACAAGTGAACAGAATCGTAAGGACAATCATTCCCCACTCTTTTCCTGTAATACGTTTAGCGAGTTTCTTCATTCTCTCCTCCTATTTTTTCTACATTTGCTTGCAATTGCCCGAGTACCTTTTCAAAGATTGCTAAGTCTGAGTTTGAAACACCTTCTAGTAGACTCTGATCGATTCGATCAAAAAAAGCTTTAACTTTTTGCATCTGCGAACGCGATTTCTCCGTCAGGCGAACAAATTTTGCCCGCTTATCGCTCGGGCTCGCCTCTAACTCGACCAAACCATTTTGTACCATGCGCTTGACTAAATTACTCGCAACAGATTTGGTAATATTGAGTTCCTGTTCGATATCCTTAATCAAGACCAGTTCCTCTTTTTGTTCACAATGATCTAAAAAACGCAGAACCTGCCCTTGCGGTCCACCCATAAATTCAATGCCACATCGCTTGGCTTCTTTCTGTACCATCAGATGAACCTGGTGTCCAAAACGTTTGAACATTAACATCGGCTTGTCCATGATTGCTCCTTTCTCACAATTAAAAATAGTTCTCACAAGAACCATTTAAGTTTCCATGAGAACTATTTTATCATTTTCAGAAAAGATGTCAAGAAAAAAGTTTCCAAGAGAACTATTTTAGTTTAAATTGACATTAGGCAAGATTTTTTATATAATAAGTACTCACTACTGTGGGTAGAAATCCATTCACTTAATGAGGAGAGAAAACTTTCAAATGAAACCAGAAGAACAAAGAGTTTTAGGAATCTTAGCAACCATTTTTGGAGCCATCGCACTTTTAGGATCCTGGATCCCGTTTATTAACTATCTATCGTTGTTCATCGCCATCGTCGCATTTATCTTGGGGATTATCGGCCTTATCGTCAACCTCAAAAAACGGAAAACAATGGCTATTATCGGAACATCCCTGGCAGTTGCCTCTGTTGTACTTTTCTTTACGAGTCAGGCACTATACGCTGATGTCTACAAAGAGTATGCCAAGGAGTTTAACCGTTCCTACATGGATACGAGTGCCTCAATGGAACGCGAAGAAAAAAGCGGCTCGACAGACGATACCTTCGCCTGGACCCAAGAACAGTTCGACGCCTTAATCGAAGGCGACCTTGACAACAAAGGAAAAGGTGGTACCACCTACGAGGATATTATCAATAAACACGGAAAGCCAGATTCCGAGTTTGACTTCACTCTTGGGGGTTACAATACGAAAAAAATCACCTATATCTCTATTGGAGACAAGACTAAGACTGTTACCTTAACTTTTGCAAAAGATGACAATGGAGAGCTCTTGCTCGTCCAAAAACATGCAGTCGGTCTAGGTCTAGAAAAAAGCAAGCAACAAAACGATTCTGAAACCTGAGTCTAAGTTCAAACATCAAAAAAACGAACAGCTAGTAAAACTGTTCGTTTTTCTATTAGAATCCATCTACGTTTGTGTAGATCTTTTGTACGTCTTCGTCGTCTTCAAGAACACTGTACAGTTTTTCAAAGGTTTCAAGGTCATCTCCTGACAATTCCACTTCTGACTGAGGAATCATTTCCAATTCTGTCACTTGGAATTCTTCGACACCTGACTCACGAAGGGCAACGATAGCCTTGTGAAGGTCTGTTGGAGCTGTGTAAACAGTGATTGTTCCTTCTTCTGCTTCTACATCGTCCACATCCACATCTGCTTCGAGCAAGAGTTCAAAGATGGCATCCGCGTCTTCACCAGCAAATACGATCACACCCTTGTTGTCAAAGAGGTAAGAAACCGAACCTGAAGCACCCATGTTTCCGCCGTTTTTACCAAAAGCTGCACGGACATTAGCTGCGGTACGGTTGACGTTTGAAGTCAAGGTATCCACAATCAACATAGAACCATTTGGTCCAAATCCTTCGTAACGTCCTTCTGTAAAGGTTTCGTCTGTGTTTCCTTTTGCTTTATCAATCGCTTTATCGATAACGTGTTTCGGCACTTGGGCTTGTTTCGCACGGTCGATAACGAATTTCAAAGCAGTGTTTGATTCTGGGTCTGGATCCCCTTTTTTAGCTGCTACATAGATTTCTACACCAAATTTTGCATATACTTTAGAGTTAGCTCCATCTTTAGCCGTTTTCTTGGCTACGATATTGGCCCATTTACGTCCCATTAGGAATCTCCTTTTTTCACATTTTAATCTTTCTTATTATAACACAAGTTTTTTCGATTTTCACTAGAGGAAATGGATTTTGTTCAGCAAACCCAGCTAGTATTGTCCTTTGGCTGCCAAGATTGCCTTGCCTTCTTTTATCAGGGGATGGCGGAAAAGTGAAAAGTACAGTTGTGTAGCCATGGCAACCCAGATAAGGGGTTCACAAAGGATAACCCCCCTATAGCCTGCCCAAGGGATAATCAAAACCACAAAAACGATTTTCCCGATGAGTTCTATAAAGCTGGAAACTAGAGGAAGGACTTTCTGCCCCAAGCCCTGCAAGCAATTACGATAAATCAGCAAGAGGCTCAAAATCGGATAAAAGACTGAACTGATTTGCAGGTAGAGGCTACCATTTTCTACCAAGTAAGTATCTGTCGAACTGGCCAAGAAAGAAACCAAACTAGGACTGGCAAAAAAGAGGAAGATACAAACAAAACCTGCCCAGGACATGCTCAGGCGACTCCCAATACCAAGTCCTTGAACAATGCGGTCTGGTCGCTTGGCCCCGAGATTTTGAGAGGCAAAGGTCGTCATAGCAGAAGAAATAGCAGTCATCGGAAGGAGAGCAAAGGCCATAATCCGTCGAGCTGCTGTTTGTGCACTAATAATCACAGCTCCAAAAGTATTGACAGAAGACTGTAAAATCACGCTACCAATGGACACAATCGAACTCATCAGACCCATGGCCAAACCTTGTTCTAAAAGATCCGCGTACAAGGCCTTGTTCCATTTAAAATGCTTGAGTTGAGGGAGCAGTTCTGGAACACTCTTGCGGATATAATAAAAGCAGAGAACCGCTGATAAGCCTTGAGAGATAATGGTAGCAAGGCCCGCAGATTGAACTCCCAGATGCAGTTGCGTAATAAAATACAAATCTAGAACCACATTAACCAAAGCAGAAAAAATCAGAAATCCAAGAGCTGCTAGACTGTCTCCAATGGATCGCAACAAGCCTGCAAAAAGATTATAGGCAAAGCTGACACCTACACAGGTCACAATCATAGAAATATATTGATAGGATTGAGGAAGGATTTCTGCAGGGGTATCTAAATATTGCAAGAGTGGATACAGACCGACAAATCCCATCAGCATGATCACAATGCTCAAAAGAACACCTAAAATCCAAGTTGCTGCTACTGCTTCCTTGATTTTAGTGAAATTACGAGCCCCATAATAGCGGGCAATGACGATCCCCACCCCATTGCCAACACCAAGCGTAAAACCTATAATCAAATCAAAAATGGCAGTTGTCGCCCCTACTGCAGCCAAAGAATCTTGACCAAGAAAACGCCCAACAATCAAGACGTCAGCTGTATTATAGAGTTGTTGGAAAATATTTGACAGCAAGATTGGAAAGGCAAAGCTTAACAGCGCAGGAAGAATAGGACCATGTATCAAGTCCACGGATCGTTTCTTATTCATAAAGCTATTATATCAGCTTTCTAATGGAGCGACAAGACTCTGTCACTAAGTTTGAAATCAATTGCTTACAGAGAAACAATTTGCTATAATCAAGAAAAGGAGGTCATTTATGAGTTTGACCAGTCAATTAATTACCGATGTATTTCCTGATCTTGATAAGGTTGAGAAGCTAAACAAGGAAGCATTCCCCGAGGAAGAACGAGTTCCTCTGTCAGAGTTTTTACGCTATCAGGACCGAGAAGACGCCCACTTTTTTGCTTTTTATAACCAAGAAGAGTTTGTCGGCTTTGCTTTTGCCATCTCCAATCCAAAGGCCTTCTATATCAGTTTTTTTGCCATTATGCCCCACTTGAGAAGCCACGGGTACGGAAAGGAAATCATCGAAAAGCTGACTGATTTTTACCAGCGAACCATGTTATTGGAAGTCGAGCGATTGGATGAAGAATGCGATAACTTGGAGCAGAGGAAGGCTAGAATGGACTTCTATCGCCAAAATGGCTTTAAATCAGCCAACGCTTTTCTAGAGTACGATGGTTTGAGTTTTGAAATTCTCTACCGAGGCGACTATTTTGACGAAGAGGCCTATCGCGACATCTTCCAAAAGTTACAAAATGAACATTATTTTGACTTTCATATAGAGTATCGTCGTTTTAGTGACCATTAAACAGGACTTATCCATCTAGTGAAGAACCTCTCTTTTTCGATAGAAGCTACATATAAAAATGCATGCAATCTACGATTACATGCATTTTTTATTTTCAACTGATCAGAATAAACTTTTATTCTCTATGGTTTAAGCTTCTGCATTGCCTTCTGGAAGAAGGAAGTAGAGAACAGCATAAGCTAAGATTCCAGAACCACCAAGTAGGGTGAAGATGATCCAAAGTGCACGAACAAGTGTGTGGTCCATGTTAAAGTAGTCACCGATACCTGCACAAACACCAGCAATCTTTTTGTCTTGTACGTTACGAACAAGGCGTTTTTCCATTATAGTAGTCTCCTTTTTATAGAATGATTTAATTTTATCATCAAATTAAAAAAATTGCAACAGTTTTTTTAATTTTTTTGATTAAATACTCTTTTATTACGCTTTTGAAGCTTATGGAGAATTAATAATTAAACATAAAAAGCAGAGAAGGACTTCTCCGCTTTTATTTTTAATCTTCAATTTCGATTTCAAGTCCGTCGCCTAGGTCAAGCGTTACTTCTTGGTTAGGTGCTAAATCTTCCGCAACAGTGGTAGGAGTTGTCCCTTCTTCATCTTCAATCAAGCCATATTGAACACGGACTTGATGGTCAATGGCATCAAAGATTTCTGGGTGATCCGCCAAGTATTTCTTAGCATTTTCAGATCCTTGCCCGATTTTTTCACCCTTATAAGAGTACCAAGCTCCTGCTTTTTGGATGATATCAAGGTCACTTGCAATCTTCAAGAGCTCACCAGTCTTAGAAATCCCTTCTCCATACATGATTTCAACAAAGGCTTCCTTAAATGGTGGAGCCACCTTGTTTTTCACGACCTTGATCTTGGTTTCCTTACCGACATTGGTATCTTTTTGGTCACCAGTTCCCTTGATTTGTGTGCTTCCACGAACATCCAAACGGACTGAAGCGTAGAATTTCAAAGCACGTCCACCAGGTGTTGTTTCTGGATTTCCAAACATGACTCCAACTTTTTCACGCAACTGGTTGATAAAGATGGCAATTGTTTTGGTTTTATTGATAGAAGCTCCGAGTTTACGCATGGCCTGGCTCATCATACGAGCTTGCAAACCAACGTGGCTGTCTCCAATGTCCCCATCGATTTCTGCACGAGGTACAAGGGCTGCAACCGAGTCGATAACGACGAGGTCAACGGCACCTGAGTCAATCAATTTCCCTGCAATTTCAAGACCTTGCTCACCTGAGTCTGGTTGTGACAAGAGCAATTCGTCAATATTCACACCAAGGGCTGCAGCATAGGCTGGATCAAGGGCATGTTCCGCATCGATAAAGGCAGCGATACCGCCTTCTTTTTGAGCTTGCGCAACAGCGTGAAGGGCAACTGTTGTTTTACCAGATGATTCTGGTCCATAGATTTCGATGATACGTCCTTTAGGATAACCACCCGAACCAAGAGCAATGTCCAGAGCCAAGGAACCTGAACTCATCACTTGAACTTTTTGCTCTGCTCGCTCGCCCAAACGCATGATTGAGCCTTTACCGAAATCTTTCTCAATCAATTTAAGAGCATCGTTCAAGGCTTTTTCACGATCAGCTCCAAATTTTTTTCCGATTTCATCTAATTTTTTTGTTGGTTTTTTCGCCATTTTGTTCTCCTATATTCTACTGGTCCTTAGACCTATCTTTTATTATACCAAAATTTAGTCACTTAATAAAGCCTTGCGAACTAGGTTAAAGGCATGCATAACCGCAATATGACGAACATCTGCACGGCTCCGTCCTGCGATATTCGCCTTGATAACTTCTGTTCCTTTTACATGCGCCAAGCCGATAAAGACGGTTCCAGCTGGATGCCCCTCTAGGCTATCTGGTCCTGCCACACCCGTCAAACTAACTCCGTAGTCAGACTGAGTCTTGAGACATGCCTGCTCTGCCATTTTTCGAGCGGTAAACTCAGAAACGACCCCGTGTTCTTTCAGCTCTTGCTCGGAAATATCCAGCATCTTGGACTTTTCCTCTAGGCTGTAAGTGATAAAACCGCCATTAAAGATTGCTGAAACGCCCGAAAAGTCTGCTAATGTCGCTTGAAAGAGCCCTGCCGTCAAGCTTTCTGCCGCAGTAATGCTTTTCTGTCTCTTCTTTAGCTCTTCTACAACGACACTTGCGAGGCTGGTTTCTTCCCCATATCCATAACAGATGTCTCGTAGAGAAATTTCCTCGAAAGTTTGGCGACTCAAGATTTGACTTTCTAGGATGTCCAGTGCTTGATCAGCCTTTTCTTGACTAACTGCTTTTGTAGACAAGCGCAAGGTCACTTCTCCCGTCTTGGCATACGGCGCCAAAGTCGGATCGGTTTGCTGGTCAATCAAATCCGCCAAAATGGTCACCAACTGACTCTCCCCAATTCCAAAGAAACGGAGCACTCGTGAGTATAACTTGGTACCAGTCATTAACTTGGGTAAGAGTTGATTTAAGACCATGGGTTTCAACTCACTTGGTGGTCCTGGAAGGACCACGTAGGTCACGCCATCCACTTCCGACACCCCTCCGACTGCTAAACCTGTCTCATTTGGCAGTGGAGTTGCCCCTTCTACAATTTGGGCTTGGCGCTCATTATTCGGTGTCCGAGCATAGTCAGGTCTATGAGCAAAGAAAATATCCAATTTCTCTTGTGCTTGAGGATCAAACACTAGATCTTTTTCCAAAAATTTTGCCAGAGTTTGTTTGGTCAAATCATCCTCAGTTGGCCCCAAGCCCCCTGTCAAAATCACAAGATTGCTACGTTGACTCGCAATCTCAAGCAAGGACAAAAGACGAGCTTCATTATCCCCAACAGCTGTTTGGAAGTAGACGTCTACCCCGATTTCGGCTAGTTTCTCTGATAAAAACTGAGCATTGGTATTGACAATCTGCCCTGTTAAAATTTCTGTTCCTACAGCAATAATTTCTGCTTTCATGTTTCCTCCTACTTATCTATTCGAATTTTTTTGAAAAAATCGCAGGAAATTTCCCACGATTTGATTCTTTTCTTATTCTGCTTCTTCGTTTGAAGCGTTCGTACTGGTTGAAGGTGCTGTCCGACCAAAGGCTGTTTCGTACAGTACCGCATTGGTTTCCAATTCTGTCACCGGCTCTTTACCTAGTGAACTACGCAAGAGATTTTGCATTTCAAGCATATGTTCTGAAGTGACAATCTGATAAGAAATTCCCTGTAGCTCAGCATCTTCCCCACGCAATTGATGCGTTTCGATATTCTTGAAAGAATCTTGATAGCCAAGCAATTGTGGAATGCTCTTAGCTGACAAGTCCACATTGGTCTGCATGTTATCACTCAAAGCTTTGAGGATACCTTGATAATGACTCACACTGTTTAGGCTCAAAACCTTCTCAACGATTTTTTGAATGACCTCACGTTGACGTTTTTGACGACCATAGTCTCCTTCAGGGTCTTGGTAACGCATCCGTGAATACACCAGGGCTTCCTCCCCATTCAAAGTTTGTTCTCCAACACCGATGGAAATCTTATTAAACTCCTCTTGGTCAGCAATCGAAATCGGGAAACCAAGTGTATTGTTGACGGTAATTCCACCAACTGCATCCACCAATTGTTGAAGCCCCTGCATGTTAACCATCACATAGCGGTCAATGTGGATATTCATCATCTTTTGAATAGTAGAAATTGCAAGTTCCGCACCACCATTAGCATAGGCCGCATTGAGTTTGGCTTCCTGAACTTGACCGTTTCCAGTCTCAATCTTGGTCAAAATATCCCGTTCCAAACTCATCATAGTGGTTTTCTTTGTTTTGGGATTAACCGTCAAGAGAATCATGGAATCACTATTTCCCGCCCACGGGTCTGTACGTTCCACATTTCCCGTATCTACCCCCATCAAGAGGATGGTCAGAGGCTCCGTCGCTTCGATAACGTTGGTTTCTTCCCCGATTTTTTTGTAAGTCTTTTTACTTAGGGTTTCTGTTCCCTGTTGGTAGATGGTATAGCCATAAACCGCTACACCTAAAACTGTTACTGCTAGGAAACCTAGCACCATTCCAATTAATTTTTTAATCATCTCATTATTTATTTATCAGCTTGCCCATAAGACAAACATCTAAAAATATCCCTTCTGCTAAATAGGCTCCTCGTTCTTGTAAGCCTTCTGTGATAAATCCCATTTTTGAGTAGAGGTGGATCGCAGCCTCGTTTCGTTTTTGTACACTAAGTTGCAAACGGCGCAAGACGCCACTGACTTTAGCCCACTCGATGCCTTCTTCTAGAAGTATAGTCGCCAAGCCTTGGTTCCAGAATTTCCTGCGAACTGCTAGAAAAACATCACCGATATGTCGAACTCTTAAATGTTGGTCCGCTGTGATATTTAAGACTCCTGCAATCTCATCATTCAGTAAGGCGAGGAGAGTAATTTGATTCTCTGATGCAGCTTGTTTTTCGATAAAAAGAGCCATTTCAGAAACTGTCATCATGATACCATTTTCATCCAAGCTGGTAAAATCCGTCTCTTGACCAACACAATCTAAAAACGCAATTAAGTCTGTAGCATCTGACGTCTCTGCCTCACGAATACACAACTCATACTCCATCTTGAAGCTCCTTGATGAGTTGTTCAGCCCGAGAGCCATGAGCCGTAAAATGAAGACAACGCCCCTCAGCTTCTTTCAAAATTTCCAACTCCAAATAAGAATCTGGTAAATCTTCACCCAAAAGATGCCCCCACTCAATAACAGTCACACCACCACCAAAGAGAAACTCATCCAAGTCAATAGAATCAGCATCACCTTCGATACGGTAGACATCCAAGTGGTAAAGTGGCAAACGCCCCTCATACTCTCTAACAATGGTATAGGTTGGACTTTTAATCATCTGACGGATATCCAAGCCCTTAGCAAGGCCCTTAGTAAAGGTTGTTTTACCCGCACCTAACTCTCCAGTCAAGATCAGAACATCGTCTTTTTGAAGCAAATGACCTAATCTTTCTCCGAGAGCTAGAAGCTCTTCTTCATTTTTTGTGTGCATGCTACTATTATACCAAAAAGTTTTCTTTTGTGTGAATTTTCTTTATGGACTTACTATAACAATTTTGAAAAATTCTCCTCTACTTAAAAGAATACAACTATTGAAAAAACAAACAGGATATCCCGAATCAGGTGCCCATAAAAGGAGATTTCCCTTTGAATACATTTGGGAAAAAGGAAACGTGCGCATAGAAAACCAACACTGATATAAAGGAGAATCGAGGAAATCACTACGGGATTCCTCAAGAAAATCATCGTAGCTAGAACGGAAATGACGACTGTTTTCTTTTTATTTAGGCGATTTTCTATATCGCGAAAAATTTTATCAAAAGGTAAGAAAATCAATAGATCTACTCCTAGCAAGAAAAAGAAGGAGGGTAAAAAGAGGTCAACCAATTCCTGCTGCAATTTGCTAGTGGTTTGGATGCTTTCTGAGAGAACCAGACAGGTTGCCAGAAGATTGACTACTAAAAGGAGGCAATAAACAAGACTCACTTTCTTTTGAACATGTAAAATACTATGTATAGACTGGTCTGCTGTATGGAAATAATTTATCCCAGCACAAAGAACAGAAATTCCTACTATCAAAATCAAAAAGTAAGCATTGGTCTGTTTTAAAGATAAAAAAGATTCTTTCCATAATAGGCAACTACTAAAACTAATCTGGATGACTGCAATCAGTAACAATAGGCGAATTGATTTTACCATTTCTTTTCCCTCCCTATATGGGATTATACCTTGTGAGGAGTTTGAAATGATAGCTTCCGCCTCAAGTGTCCATTTTTTGTGCTCAACTGACCAAAAAACAGCTCTGTTGTGCACAGAACTGTTCTTTTACCAGTCTAATCCTTAAACCAGAGAGCAATTTCACGTTTTGCAGAAGCTTCCGAATCAGAGCCGTGAACTACATTTTGAATGGCTTGATTGTCTCCTGCCGCCTTGGCAAAATCTCCTCGGATAGTTCCTGGCAGAGCTTCTTCTGGACGAGTAGCCCCCATCATGGTCCGCCAAGTTTCAATCACTTTCGGACCTGATAGAATGCCCACCACTACTGGTCCTGAAGTCATAAACTGACGGATAGGAGGATAAAAACTTTTTTCAACCAAGTCTTGATAGTGTTGGTCAATCAAAGCTTCTGAAACTGCTGAACGTAACTCTAATTTTTCGAGTTTGAAACCTCGTTGCTCCATTCTTTTCAGAATTTCGCCAACCAGTCCTCTTTTCACACCATCTGGCTTAATGATAAAGAATGTTTGTTCCATATGGACACCTCCTTGGCATTTTAGTTCTTCTATTCTACCATACTTTATGTAAAAGTGGGAAAATTTTCTGAAATAAAACAAAGAGAACCCAAAGGTTCTCTTGTTTGCTTTTATTCTACTGTTTCTTCAACTTGGATTTCCACAACTTCCTCTACAGGAGCAAGTTCTGCCTCTTCTTGTTCTGGAGCCAGATATTCTGCTTCATTGATAGCTTGTGGTTCAAGGTTACGGTAGCGAGCCATACCAGTACCAGCTGGGATGATCTTACCGATGATAACATTTTCCTTGAGTCCAAGGAGATGATCTTTCTTACCACGGATGGCCGCATCAGTAAGGACACGGGTTGTTTCCTGGAAGGAAGCCGCTGACAAGAAACTGTTAGTTTCAAGTGAGGCTTTGGTGATTCCCATAAGAACTGGGCGACCAGTCGCTGGAACTCCACCTGCGATAAGAACATCCTTGTTGGCATCTGTAAAGTCGTTGATGTCCATGAGAGTACCCATAAGAAGGTCTGTGTCACCTGGATCCATGACACGAACTTTACGGATCATTTGACGAACCATTACCTCGATGTGTTTGTCACCGATTTCTACCCCTTGGCTACGGTAAACTTTTTGTACTTCACCGAGAAGGTAAGTTTCAACTGACAAGACATCACGAACAGCAAGGAGACGTTTTGGTTGGATAGAACCTTCTGTAAGAGCTGCACCACGAGAGACTTGGTCTCCAACTTCGACACGCATACGTGCTGTAAATGGAACCACGTACTCACCTTCGCCAGTTTCACCCTTAACGAAGACTTTCTTAGTACGAGTTGACGCGTCTTCTTCGATAGCTGTAACTTGTCCTTTGACCTCTGTGATGACCGCTTCCCCTTTAGGATTGCGGGCTTCAAAGATTTCTTGGACACGAGGAAGACCCTGAGTGATATCGGTATTTGAGGCAACCCCACCCGTGTGGAAGGTACGCATGGTAAGCTGTGTACCAGGTTCCCCGATAGATTGGGCAGCGATTGTACCAACTGCTTCACCAACTTCAACCGCATCACCTGTCGCCAAGTTGATACCGTAACAGTGACGGCAGACACCATGACGAGTGTTACATGTAAATACAGAGCGGATAGTAACTTCTTCCACACCAGCATTGACAATTTCACGCGCTTTGTCTTCTGTAATCAACTCATTTGGACCGATGATCACTGCACCAGTTTCTGGATGTTTAACAGTTTTCTTAGTATAACGACCATTGAGACGTTCTTCGAGAGACTCGATCATCTCTTTTCCTTCTGCGATAGAACGAATCAAGAGACCACGATCTGTTCCACAGTCGTCCTCACGGATGATAACGTCTTGGGCAACGTCAACCAAACGACGAGTCAAATAACCTGAGTCGGCTGTCTTAAGGGCCGTATCGGTCATACCTTTACGGGCACCGTGAGTTGAGAAGAACATTTCGAGTACTGACAAACCTTCGCGGAAGTTTGAAAGGATTGGCAATTCCATGATACGTCCGTTCGGAGCGGCCATCAGACCACGCATACCGGCAAGCTGTGAGAAGTTTGAGATGTTACCACGGGCTCCAGAGTCCATCATCATAACGATTGGGTTCTTAGGATCTTGGTTGGCAACCAAACGTTTCTCCAATTTTTCACGAGCAGCACGCCATTCAGCTGTAACAGCGTTGTAGCGCTCATCGTCCGTGATCATACCACGACGGAATTGTTTGGTGATTTGTTCTACACGTTTGTGTGATTCTTCGATGATTTCAGCCTTGTCTTCAACAACTGGGATATCGGCAATACCCACTGTCAAACCTGCAAGAGTTGAGTGGTGGTAACCGAGGTTCTTCATGCGGTCAAGTAGGGCAGAAGTTTCTGTCGTACGGAAACGTTTGAAGATTTCAGCGATGATATTCCCAAGATTTTTCTTCTTGAATGGAGGGTTGAGTTCAAGATTGCTGATTGCTTCCTTGATATCTCCACCTAGTGGCAAGAAGTATTTAGCTGGAACACCTTCTGTTAAGTTGGCATTTGTTGGTTCTTGCAAGTAAGGCAGACCCTCTGGCATGATGTCATTGAAGAGGATTTTACCAACTGTTGTCAGCAAGACCTTGTGTTTTTGTTCTTCAGTCCAAGGTTTGTTGAGGCTGTCTGTTGCAATACCAACACGTGAGTGGAGGTGAACATAACCATTGCGGTAAGCCATAACCGCTTCGTCACGGTCTTTGAAGACCATTCCTTCACCTTCACGACCAGCTTCTTCCATGGTCAAGTAGTAGTTACCCAAAACCATGTCCTGAGATGGAGTAACAACTGGTTTACCATCTTTCGGATTCAAAATGTGCTCAGCAGCAAGCATCAAGATACGAGCTTCTGCTTGAGCTTCTTCTGAAAGCGGTACGTGGATGGCCATTTGGTCCCCGTCAAAGTCGGCATTGTAGGCTTCACAGACAAGTGGGTGCAAGCGAAGGGCCTTACCATCAATCAAGACTGGTTCGAAGGCTTGGATACCCAAACGGTGAAGGGTAGGTGCGCGGTTCAAAAGTACTGGGTGTTCTTTAATCACTTCTTCGAGGATATCCCAGATGCGTTCGTCTCCACGTTCCACCAAGCGTTTAGCCGCTTTGACGTTCTGCACGATGTCGCGGGCAACGATTTCGCGCATGACGAATGGTTTAAAGAGCTCGATCGCCATTTCACGTGGCACACCACATTGGTACATCTTAAGAGTTGGACCAACGGCGATAACAGAACGTCCTGAGAAGTCAACACGTTTACCGAGCAAGTTTTGACGGAAGCGTCCTTGTTTCCCTTTAAGCATGTGGCTCAATGATTTGAGTGGACGGCTACCTGGTCCTGTGATCGGACGACCACGACGACCATTATCAATCAACGCGTCAACCGCTTCTTGCAGCATACGCTTCTCATTTTGAACGATGATACCTGGTGCATTCAACTCAAGCAAACGAGCCAAACGGTTGTTACGGTTGATAACACGGCGGTAAAGGTCGTTCAAGTCAGATGAGGCAAAGCGGCCACCATCCAACTGCAACATTGGACGAAGGTCTGGTGGAATAACCGGAAGGATGTTGAGAATCATCCATTCAGGTTTGTTTCCAGACTTGTAAAAGGCATCCAAAACATCCAAACGACGGATGGCTTTGACACGTTTTTGTCCAGTAGCTGTTTTCAACTCTTCTTTGAGTTCAGCAATTTCTTTTTCAAGATCTACTTGTTTCAAAAGGTCTTGGATGGCTTCGGCACCCATTTTGGCAACGAATGAACCATAACCATACTCACGCAAGCGCTCACGATATTCGCGCTCTGTCATGATAGACTTGTGCTCAAGCGGTGTATCCTTCGGATCAATCACCACATAAGCCGCAAAGTAGATAACTTCCTCGAGGGCACGAGGGCTCATATCAAGGGTCAAGCCCATACGGCTTGGAATCCCCTTGAAATACCAGATGTGAGATACAGGAGCTTTCAACTCGATGTGCCCCATACGCTCACGACGAACTTTCGTACGCGTTACTTCAACCCCACAGCGGTCACAAACAATCCCTCTGTAACGAATGCGTTTGTACTTCCCACAAGCACATTCCCAGTCCTTTGTAGGACCAAAGATGACTTCGTCAAAGAGTCCTTCACGTTCTGGTTTCAAGGTACGGTAATTGATTGTTTCAGGTTTTTTGACTTCTCCATAAGACCATGAACGGACTTTGCTTGGAGAAGCTAGGGTGATTTGCATACTTTTAAAACGATTTACATCAACCACTATTTCTTCCCTTTCTATTCTAAGTGAACTGCTTATTCTCGTTCAGCAGCTTCTTCTGTTGCTTCCGCTTTTGTTGCTTTCTCAGCTTCTTCAGCTTCAAAGGCTGCTTTAGCCTCTTGGGCTGCTTTTTCGCGGGCTTTTTCAAGGTCATCTACGTGGATGACATCTTCGTCCATTCCTTCATCCAAGTCACGAAGTTCCACTTCTTGGTCATCTTCGTCAAGAACACGCATGTCAAGACCAAGAGATTGCAATTCTTTGACAAGAACTCGGAAGGATTCTGGAACACCTGGTTTTGGAATTGGTTTTCCTTTTGTAATAGCTTCATAAGCTTTCAAACGTCCGTTGATATCGTCAGACTTGTAAGTCAAGATTTCTTGAAGGACATTTGACGCACCGTAGGCTTCAAGAGCCCAAACTTCCATCTCACCGAAACGTTGTCCACCAAACTGAGCTTTACCTCCAAGTGGTTGTTGGGTAACAGTTGAGTATGGTCCGACTGAACGCGCGTGCAATTTATCATCAACCATGTGGTGGAGTTTGATCATGTACATGACACCAACTGATACACGGTTGTCAAACGGCTCACCTGTACGTCCGTCGTATAGGATTGTCTTAGCATCGCTGTCCATACCTGCTTCTTTAACAGTGTCCCAAAGGTCCTCAGAACTTGCTCCGTCAAAGACTGGTGTTGCGATGTGGATACCAAGAGTACGGGCTGCCATACCAAGGTGGAGTTCCATAACCTGACCGATATTCATACGTGATGGCACCCCAAGTGGGTTCAACATGATATCGACTGGAGTTCCGTCTGGAAGGTAAGGCATGTCTTCTACAGGAACGATACGAGAGACAACCCCTTTGTTTCCGTGACGTCCGGCCATCTTATCTCCGACCTTGATCTTACGTTTTTGAGCGATGTAGACGCGAACCAGCATGTTAACACCTGATTGCAACTCATCACCATTTGCACGTGTAAAGATCTTAACATCACGAACGACACCATCGGCACCGTGAGGTACTCGAAGAGAAGTATCACGCACTTCACGAGACTTGTCTCCGAAGATAGCGTGCAAGAGACGTTCTTCAGCTGAAAGGTCTTTCTCTCCCTTAGGTGTGACTTTACCTACAAGGATGTCCCCTTCTTTAACCTCAGCACCGATACGGATAATACCCATTTCGTCAAGGTCTTTAAGAGCATCTTCCCCAACGTTTGGAATTTCACGAGTAATTTCTTCAGGCCCAAGCTTTGTATCACGGGTTTCTGATTCATATTCCTCGAGGTGGACAGATGTGTAGACATCGTCTTTGACCAAGCGTTCGCTCATGATAACGGCATCCTCGAAGTTGTAACCTTCCCATGTCATGTAGGCAACGATTGGGTTTTGTCCAAGCGCCATTTCCCCTTTTTCCATAGAAGGTCCGTCAGCGATAAAGTCGCCTTTTTCAACGACATCACCAACTTTAACAAGCGTGCGTTGGTTGTAGGCAGTACCTGAGTTTGAACGACGGAATTTTTGGATGTGGTAAACATCTAGCGAACCATCTTCACGGCGAACTTCTACCTTGTCAGCATCTGCGTATGTAACTTTACCATCATACTGGGCAATAACAGCCGCTCCAGAATCATGAGCTGCTTGGTATTCCATACCAGTACCAACGTAAGGTGCTTTTGGATCAATCAATGGCACAGCCTGACGTTGCATGTTGGCACCCATGAGGGCACGGTTGGAGTCATCGTTTTCCAAGAAAGGAATACATGCTGTCGCAACGGCAACTACCTGTTTTGGTGACACGTCCATGTAGTCAACCACTTCTGCTGGATACTCTTGGTTGACCCCTTGGTGACGTCCCATGACAACTTTCTCAGCAAAAGTACCGTCTTCGTTAAGACGAGAGTTGGCCTGCGCTACAGTGAATTCATCTTCTTCATCGGCTGTCAACCAAACGATTTCATTCGTAACAACACCTGTTTCACGGTCAACCTTACGGTATGGTGTTTGAACAAAACCATACTTGTTCAAGTGTCCGTATGATGACAAGTTGTTGATCAAACCGATGTTAGGTCCTTCAGGTGTCTCGATTGGACACATACGACCGTAGTGAGTGTAGTGCACGTCACGTACTTCATATCCAGCACGGTCACGTGTCAAACCACCAGGCCCTAAGGCTGACAAACGGCGTTTGTGAGACAACTCAGAAAGCGGGTTGTGTTGATCCATGAACTGTGACAACTGTGATGAACCAAAGAATTCTTTAACCGCAGCTGTTACAGGACGGATATTGATGATTTGTTGTGGTGTCAAGACTTCATTGTCTTGAACAGACATACGTTCACGAACATTACGTTCCATACGAGAAAGTCCAAGACGTACTTGGTTAGCAAGCAATTCACCAACTGCACGGATACGACGGTTCCCAAGGTGGTCGATATCATCCACACGTCCGATACCTTCTGCCAAGTTAAGGAAGTAGCTCATCTCTGCAAGGATATCCGCAGGAGTTACAACACGAACCTTGTCGTCTGGATTGGCATTTCCGATGATGGTTACAACACGGTCTGGGTCCGTTGGGGCAACAACCTTGAATTTTTGAAGGACAACTGGTTCTGTCAGAACAGCTGCATCGTTCGGAATATAAACGATCTTGTTCAAGTCGCCATCCAAGTGGTGCTCGATACTCTCGATCACGCTACGAGTCATAACGGTACCAGCTTCTACCAAGATTTCACCAGTTTCAGGGTCTACCAATGGCTCCGCAATGGTTTGGTTGAGCAAGCGTGTTTTAACGTTGAGTTTTTTATTGATCTTGTAACGACCAACAGCTGCCAAATCGTAGCGGCGTGGGTCAAAGAAACGTGCTACAAGCAAGCTACGTGAGCTTTCAGCAGTCTTAGGCTCACCTGGACGAAGGCGTTCGTAGATTTCTTTCAAGGCTTCGTCTGTACGAGAGTCCATTGGATTCTTGTGGATATCTTTTTCAACGGTATTGCGAACCAATTCGCTATCACCAAAGATATCAAAGATTTCATCATCACCTGAGAAACCAAGCGCACGAACCAAGGTCGTAAACGGAATTTTACGGGTACGGTCAATACGAGTGTAGGCGATGTCTTTAGAGTCACTTTCCAGTTCCAACCAAGCTCCACGGTTAGGGATAACAGTTGAACCGTAGCCAACTTTACCGTTCTTATCTACTTTATCATTAAAGTAAACACCAGGTGAGCGGACCAACTGAGAAACGATAATACGTTCACCACCATTGATGATGAAAGTACCCATTTCGGTCATGATTGGGAAATCACCAAAGAAGACTTCTTGGGTCTTGATTTCGCCTGTTTCTTTATTGATCAAGCGGAAGGTTACAAAAATTGGTGCTGAGTAGCTAGCATCGTGGATACGAGCTTCTTCAAGCGTGTATTTTGGTTCCTTGATTTCATAGCCAACAAATTCCAACTCCATTGTGTCTGTGAAGTTTGAAATTGGCAATACATCTTCAAATACTTCCTTAAGACCGTGATCTAGGAAATCTTTGAATGAATCCGTTTGAATTTCAATCAAATTTGGTAAGTCAAGAACTTCTTTGATTCTTGAAAAACTACGACGGGTACGATGTTTCCCGTATTGAACGTCATGTCCTGCCAAGATGATTCTCCTTTGTAAATAAATTCCAAGCCTTGTCAATCAGGCTTTTCTAATCGTCATATGGTTTTAAAAACCCCTATCACCGTGTCCCTTTGATGAATTTTCAGAATCTTTAAATCTTTGTTACAAGAACTCAAAAACCTGAAAAAAAGCACAAAAAGAGCAGCTAAATCTGACTTTTTCAGAAGATTTAACTGCTGTGAGCCTTGTCTGGACAATATTTCAGACAAAACCTACGACAAATGATTACTCATATTATACCTTGTTTAGCTAGATTTTTCAAGGTTTTTTTACTATTTTTTAAACAATCTTTTCCTATATATT
>CAJZDE010000001.1:0-39092 GCA_915063165.1 uncultured Streptococcus sp. | reverse complement strand
TTTCCCATTTATTTAAGCCCATTATATCACATCAAAAAGAAAGGACAAAAAATCAAAACCGCATAAAGAAAAGAAGAAATCAAGTGATACTCCGCGAGATGCCCCAAGAACATGAGGAAATAGTCTGCTTTCCCAAATCTCTGTCCAACAAGACTTTTACCTGTAGATAAATGATGAAAAAAACTTTAGACGTTTGAATCGCCTAAAGTTTTTAGTTTTTCTTAGGAATTTAGAAACTTGCCTTACCATCAAAAATAGTCAGCTTATGCAAATTTTCCATGCCTGCAATAATGGGTCTAGCTTTTGCAATGAGATTTTGAAAAACTTCCAAGGTCAGACTGTCATTGTGAGCTTGCTCGCTCTCCCAAACCTCATAAATATAGATGCTGTTGGGTTCGTCTGCTTTCTCTCCTAAGATATAGCAGAAACAAGTATCAAGATTTTGCATTTCTTTAACAACTTCTTGCATATAAGCAGCAAGTTCCTGCGCCTTTCCTTCTTTGGCAATTAATTTACCATAAACGCAAAACTTTTCCATTAGGATCTCTCCTTATTACTGAGCTACCACTGTTTCCAAGCTTTCACCGATAGCTGCTAGGCGCTCAACAACTTCTGCTTGTGTCAATTCATTTTCTGAAACATAGCGGTTGCGAGGGTGAACACGGCACTCGTGTGAGCATCCACGAAGGTACTTGTCTTCATTTTCTTCTGATGTTAGGATACGACGGTTACAGAAGGGATTTCCACAGTTGACATAACGTTCACATGGCGTTCCATCAAACCAGTCTTTTCCTACGATGGTAGGGTTGACATGGTTGATATCAACTGCGATACGCTCGTCAAAGACGTACATTTTCCCATCCCAAAGTTCACCTTGAACTTCTGGGTCTTTACCGTAAGTAGCGATTCCTCCGTGCAATTGGCCAACATCTTTGTAGCCTTCACGAACCATCCAACCTGAGAATTTCTCACAGCGAACGCCACCTGTACAGTAAACCACAACACGCTTATCCATGAATTTTTCCTTGTTGTCACGGACCCATTGTGGCAACTCACGGAAGTTGCGGATGTCTGGGCGGATAGCCCCACGGAAATGTCCTAGGTCGTACTCGTAATCGTTACGTGTGTCAAGAACTACTGTATCTTCATCAAGAAGGGCTTCTTTGAACTCTTTTGGAGACAAGTAAGCACCTGTTGTTTCAAGTGGGTTGATGTCATTATCAAAGTCGTTGTCTTCCAAACCAAGGTGGACAATTTCTTTCTTGTAGCGAACAAACATCTTCTTGAAGGCTTGTTCATTTTCTTCGTCAATCTTGAACCAGAGGTTTTCCATACCTGGGAGGCTGTGAACGTAGTCCATGTATTTTTGAGTTGTTTCATAGTCACCTGAAACGGTTCCGTTAATTCCCTCGTCAGCGACTAGGATACGACCTTTAAGGCCGATTGATTTACAGAAAGCCAAGTGATCTGCCGCAAATTGCTCTGCATTTTCAATTGGAGTATAGAGGTAGTAAAGTAAGACACGAATATCTTTTGCCATAAGATTTGTTCTCTTTTCTATTCTTAAATTTTCAGAATTTTTCATTCAACTATTCTAGTATACCCACTTGAGAAAACGAATGCAATTTATTTGACCGGAAATTAAAAAGGAGCTAATTCCAACGAATGTCTATTCCAATTTAAAAAATCCTTGGATTTCCCAAGGATTCTTTTTTAAACCTTTTTAGCTTTAGCCATATAAAAGAGTTGGAGTAGAATACCAATGATAGCCATACCGATAACGATAAAGAAGGCCATTGTATAATCTCCTTGGTTTGCCTGTGCAAGACGTGCCCCTAACTGAGGACCAGCAATAGCAGCTACACCATAAGCAGTAAACATCCATCCATAGTTTGTCCCTACGTAGGTCACGCCCCAGTTTTCAGCAGTAATTCCTGGGAAGGAACCGAGGAAGCCACCAAATGACAAGGCAACCATCATGATTCCAAGGATGGCCAAGATGCTTCCAGGACCTTTGAATAAGGCTGTGAGCAACAAACCAGTAGCGACCGCTCCAAACATGGCAATAACGGTAGGATAGCGGCCAATCTTATCAGAAACCGTACCCCAGAAGATACGACCAAATGTATTTGCAATGGATACCAGCATAACGAAGAGGGTCGCTTCTCCAACAAGTTGATATTGGTCTGAGATTGCTGCTGCAGTTCCGATAATCATCATTCCGCCTGTAGCACCAAGAACATAGATCAACCATAGAAGCCAGTAATTTCCATCACGGAGCATTTCTTTATAAGTTTTTCCTTCCGGTTGAGCATTCCCAGCCGCTGGAGCAACAGTAGGAGCTTTGGCCATAACAAGGGAAGATGTACAGATCACTAGTAAAAGGACAATACCTAATACCTTAAAGGTAGAGTAAATCCCCATAGAAGCAATCAAAGATTTTGCAACCGGTCCGATAATTAGTGGACCCAAGCCAAATCCTGCCGCTGTCAATCCACCAGCTAGGCCTTTTTTGTCTGGGAACCACTTTGTCGCAACGGACGTAGATGCCCCATAAGCAGAGCCGATACCAAGTCCTAGGATGACACCGTACGTTAGATAAAGCACGGGTAGTGAGTTCGCAAAACCAGTCGCAAACATCCCTGTACCAAAGAGAATACCACCTAGAAAGACAAACTTTTTAGGTCCAACCGAATCTACTTTGGGACCGAAAAGAATCATTCCAACAGGTACCATAGCAAAAGAAATGCTAAAGGCTAAGGAAGTCTGAGCTTGAACCCATCCTTGACTAGCATTGGTTTCTAGGAGTGCCTTCTGAAAGACCGACCAGGCATATCCTGCACCTAGAGAGAGATTCGTTAAAATGGCCGCAGCCAAAATTAACCATCGATTGGGTGTTTTTTTCATATGAATAACCTCATGTAATATTTCTTGTTCCCAAAAGGGATAGCAAACAACTTTTTATCGGATTTTCACTTGCTGTGCATCACTTGAATCTTTCATAATTTACAAAATATGAACAAGCTGAAATCAGACATAAATGAAACAATTAAGAAGGAATCCTGTCCACTTCTTAAATCAAAATCCAGTTAAATTTCACAATGTTAAGCGCTTTCATCGTACTCTTATTATAAGCTAGTTCATTCTAAAAATCTACTTAATTAAACTAATAGAGGTATTAGTCCAATTAATCGATATCTATATTTTATACTGGTATTTTACAAAGTTTTTAACAAGATTTTTTTACTTTTAGCTACTCTAATAAAAAAATCACTACCTCCCCTAGAGAACTAAGGAAGGCAGTGATCACATTTTTAGGAATTAGGAATGAATACACGAAATCAATCGATCTTATGATTTTTTGTTTTTCAAGAATTCGTCGTATTGTTTTTGCATTTCGTTCAATACTTTTTCGTAGGCACCTTCAGATTTCAATTTTTCCATCAATTCTGGAATAGCTTTATCTGGGTCTACAGTACCAGTGTTGATAGCTGTATCGAATTGTTGCATTGTGTTAGAAATTGCTGAGATTTCAGATTTCACATTGTCAGTGTTAAAGATGAATCCAAGTGCTGGAGATTCTTTAGCTTCTGCCAATTGTTTCTTAGAATCTTCGATTTGTTGATCTGTAACGTTTTCGTTGATGTAAAGAATCCAGTTGTTACCAGTGTTCCATCCACCCATGTGAGTATTTCCTTTGTAGCCATCAAGGACGCGGACACGGTTTTCTTTACCTTCAATTTTTTCCCAGTTCTTGCCTTCTGGACCGTAAACAAGACCGTTCAAGAGTTCTGGGTTCGTGTTCAAGAGGTTCAACACTTCCATTGATTTTTCTTTGTTCTTAGAGTTGTTTGAGATAACAAAGTTGGCAACTTGTGTTGTTTGGTTTTTCTTGATAAAGTTAGTGATTGGTTTGATTTGGATGTCTTTGTTCGCAACGCGTGAGAGCAAGCTGTTACCGTAGTCAGCTGGTCCTACTGTTTCTTCACGAACGAACCAAGTATCTTGTTGAAGGTCAAATGAAGTGTCGCTTGTTGCTACGTCTTTTGGAATGTACCCTTCTTCATAGAATTTGTGAAGAGTCTTCAAGTGTTCTTTGAAACGAGGTACTTCGTAACGGTTTACGATCTTAGTAGTGTCTCCTTCAAGGTCGATAACAAATGGAAGTCCATTTGGTACTGGGTAGTCAAAGTTATCAGATGGGATAAAGTTCTTCGTAACCGCAAATGGTACTACATCTGGAGCTTTTTCTTTGATTTGTTTCAAGACTGGCTCAAGTGTTTCGTATGAAGTGACACCTGAAATATCGATACCGTATTTAGCAAGAAGAGTTCCGTTGAAGGCAAAGTTTTGAGATGATGCAACGTTAGCTGCAACTGGTACTGCATAGATCTTACCATTTACAGTGTTCCCTTTGATGTAAGCTGGATCAAGTGCTTTGTAAAGCTCTGCTCCTTCTTTTTTATACAATTCTGTCAAGTCAGCATAAGCACCTTTTTGAGCATTTACGACATAGTTAGATGCAAATGCGATATCATAGTTTTCACCAGATGATGTGATAACAGACATTTTCTTATCATAGTCACCCCATCCAAGGTATTGGATATCCAATTTAGCACCGACTTTTTCTTCGATGATTTTGTTTGCATTTTCTAGCAATTCATCCAAGTTGTCTGGTTTGTCACCGATTTGGTACATTTTGATTACAGGTTTTTCACCTGAAGTAGTATCTGCAGCTTTTTTGTTGTTACCTGTAAGGTTTCCACAAGCAGCAAGACTTGCAGCCAAAGCGACTACGCTAGCAGATGCAAAAGCATATTTTTTCCAGTTTTTCATGATAAAAACTCCTTTTTTTATTTTTAAACTTATAAACGATTTAATAATTTGTAACTTCAGTCACTAAGATGAAGTTGGGAAGGGAGAAACGGTGTTTCTCAGCAAGTGCTATTCTTTCACACCACCGATGGTCAAACCTTTAACAAAGTAGCGTTGGAAGAATGGATACAGAATGGCAATCGGAAGGGTTGCAACGACAACCATGGCCATACGTCCTGTTTCTTTCGGTAGAGCAACTCCCAGTTGGCCAGATAGACCGACTGCTTTTGCAATGTAGTCCATATTTTGCTGGATTTGCATGAGCAAATATTGCAATGGATACAAGTTGTCACTCTTGATGTAAAGAAGGGCGTTGAACCAGTCGTTCCAGAAACCAAGAGCTGTCAAAAGCGTAATGGTTGCGATACCTGGAAGTGACAATGGCAAACAGATCTGGAAGAAGATCCGAGCTTCACTGGCACCATCGATACGAGCAGATTCGAGAATGGCTTCTGGAATGGTCTTCTTGAAGAAGGAACGCATCAAGATGATGTTGAATGGTGAGAGAAGCATTGGAACAATCAAGGCCCAAACGGTATCACCCAGTTGAAGCAGGCGAGTGACCACGATATAGCCTGGTACCAAACCAGCATTGAACAACATACTAAGAAGAGCGAAAATCGTAAAGAATCTGCGGTACTTAAAGGTTGTACGTGAGATGGCGTAGGCATAAGTGGTTGTAATGAAGACATTGGTCACTGTTCCGACTACGGTTACAAAAACTGAGATAAAGAGCGCTTGGAGGATCTTATCTTTAAACTGAGCTAAGAACTGGAATCCATCTACACCAAATTGCGAAGGGAAAAAGCTATATCCATACTGGAGAATGCTCTTTTCGTCTGTCACCGAAATGATGATAACGAAGATAAAGGGCAAGATACAAGAAAGAGCGACCAAACCAGAGATGATACTAAAGAAGATATCTGCTTTCTTACTGAAGGAGTGAATGCCGACATTATCGATTTTTTCTTTTTTAATTTTCTTTTCTGCCATATTCTCCTCCTTTCTAGAACAAAGCTGAGTTTGGATCGACTCGTCTTGCAAGCAAGTTTGATAGGATAACCAGAATCAAACCGACAACGGATTGGTAAAGACCAGCTGCTGAAGCCATACCGATATCTGCTGTCTGAGTCAAACCATTAAAGACATAGACGTCCAAAACGTTGGTTACATTGTAAAGCTGACCAGCATTGTGTGGGATTTGATAGAAGAGACCAAAGTCTGCACGGAAGATATTTCCGACTGCAAGGATGGTCAAAACTGTTACAAGTGGAGTCAACTGAGGAATGGTTACGTTGCGAATACGTTGCCACTTGCTAGCCCCGTCCACTGTTGCTGCTTCGTAGTAGGTAGGGTCAATTCCCATGATCGTCGCATAGTACATGACACTGCTATATCCAAAGCCTTTCCAAATACCTAGGAAAAGGAGAAGGTATGGCCAAATGCCTAAGTCAGCGTAGAAGTTGACTTCCTTCATGCCAATAGATGTTAGAAAATGGTTGAAAACCCCTTTGTCAATGTTTAGGAAGGCATCTGTAAAGAAACTGATGATAACCCATGACAGGAAGTAAGGGAACAACATAGACGTTTGGAAAATCTTAACCATTCTCTTAGAGCGAAGCTCGCTGAGGATGATGGCAATCCCTACTGATACAACCAAACCGATAAAGATAAAGCCGAGATTGTAAAGAACGGTATTTCGAGTGATGATAAAGGCATCTTTTGAACTAAACAAGAATCTGAAATTATCTAACCCGACCCATTTACTATTCACAATACTATCTATGAAACCATTACTGGTCATATGGTAGTCTTTAAAGGCGACCACATTCCCAAATACTGGAATGTAAAAGAATAGAATCAACCAGAGTGCCCCTGGTAAAACCATCAAGAGAAAGATCCAGTTATCTCTCAAGGTCTTTGAAAACTTTTTCATAATTTCCTCCCTTTTTATTCCTAAAAACTGATTTCATCGAATTTTTAGGTTTGATAACGATTACATTATTAGTATACTCCTATTTGAAGGTCAGGTTAAACTACTAATTATAGAAAAAACTCCACAAATTATTTTATGTGGAGAAGTTTTTTATAAGAAATAGGTTTCACGAGAAACACTCTGAACAAAAAGACACTGTTCTTGTTTTTATACTCAATGAAAATCAAAGAGCAAACTAGGAAGCTAGCCGCAAGCTACTCAAAGCACTGCTTTGAGGTTGCAGATAAAACTGACGAAGTCAGCTCAAAACACTGTTTTGAGGTTGTAGATAAGACTGACGAGGTCAGTAACCATACCTACGGCAAGGCGAAGCTGACGTGGTTTGAAGAGATTTTCGAAGAGTATTAAGTCGTATAAATCGTCGATGCGGTCGCAATAGTATGCCACTGATTGGCTGTGGTGGCTGCGAAATCCTTGTCTGCGTAGAAATCAGTAAATGGTAAGATTTCAACTTCTAGCTCGTCGATGCCGTCAATCTGACCTGCCAGATAAGCCTCGATGCGGCTTTCTGCTCGCTTGATGCGTTGCAAGAGCCCGCCCATACGGATATCGACTGTATCCAAGCCAAAGACCTTATTTTCTTTCAGCCATTGACGGCTAAAGAGGGCATAGAAGTGTTCAATCTCGCTTCTGAGTTTTGGTAATTCTTGTCTAGCGATTTCTTTCAGATTTTCTTTATCACCCGTTTGGTAGGCCTGACGAATGCGTCGTCCCACATCCACTTTAGAGCTTAAAATGTGATTCAACTGGGCCTGAGTTTCAAAGAGGTAGGCGTAAATGCCTGCTTTTTCTTTAATCTCAGCAAGCGTCTCAGCTGCCTGAGCGAAGTGCGGTTTGTCCTGTTCAGGTGTCATGTGTCTATCAAGAATCGGACAGAGAACATCCTGATAAAAGACATAGCGGTTAGGATTGATACCACTGAGATTGTCCGGCAAGTCTGGCAAGAGGTTGGCTAGGTCAATCTGCATAAAGTCCTCAATTGATAAACCTGTATTGGTCTTGAAGTGAGCAGACAGACGGTCTAGGTCATTGCGGTAGCTGAGCTCTGCCCAGATTTGCAGACTTGGTAGAATAGAGAATTGGGCTGTTTCACCACCATTGTCTCCCCAACCCGTTACAATGACTTCTTTGATGTCGTTAGCACGACAGGCTTTGTTGGCTTCTACAGCAATGAGACGGCTGAAATGGTTGTTGGGTGTGAAACCAATCCACTTCCAAGCTCCACCTGCAAAGGCGATATCCTGGCTAATCTTGTGGTGATTGCGGAAATTACGATTGTATTTTTCCTCGCTATACTGGTAATAATCCCAGTAAACCAAGGTCACACGGTCTTTGAGACGGTCTAGGTAGACACGAGTTTCCTCAGGAATTTCCACATCACGGTCGTACTGACCATCTGCTGACATGAGTTTAAAGAACATATCGCTCCACATCTGGCAGTGGAAACCATATTTGTCAGCAATATCTAGCACGCGCTCCAAGTGTTGACACATGAGGAGACTACGGTCCACAACACCGTTCAGAATGAGGTAGCGTCCCAAACCAACCAAGTGGGCTTCATCCATCCCGATATTGACCTTGCGTGTTTGTAGTTTAGATAACGTCGCAAACATGCCGTCAATTAGGTCGTAAACTTTTTCTTCGCCAATGAGGAGAATATCTTCTACATCACGGAGCTCTTGCACTTCTTTGACACTCCATTTGACAAAGGCTGACAAGTGGGCCAAGGTCTGGATGCAAGGCACAAAGGTCATGTCAAACTGTTGGGCATAGGCTTCGATTTCCTGCAACTCCTCAGCCGAATAGGCACCACGGAAATAACCAAAGTAGGGTTGCCCCTCGATTTGATAAGTATCTTCCATGTAGAGCTCAAAAGTTGAGTAGCCCATGAGAGCCAGAACTTCAACCATCTGTTTGGCAGAAGCGACATTTAGAACTGCATTTCGGGAACAGTCAGCCATGTAAGCTAAATCTTCGTAAGCAGCTTGTTCTTCAATCTCTATCTTATCACCTTCTACTAGAGCTGTTGCCAACAAGGACAAGGCGCGATACAATTGGTGCGGTTTGTCATAAGTCAGTTGATAGTGGCCATCCTCACCCTTGATAGAGATAGAGGCTTGGTCAGACTGAGCGACTGCTACCTCTACATCTGCTAGCGAAATGTGCTTTTTAAGCAACTCTAATGCTTGCTCTTGTTTGGGACTAAGTCCTGTAAATCTTACCATTGGTTTTCCTCCTGCAACCAGTTGACAAGGGCACCATAGAGATTGGCATCTGCATGATAGGTGCAAGCTTGGATAACTGGTGCGACTGTGTATTCTTCGTAGGTTTCGACAAATTCATCGACAGCTTTTTTGACACCTTGGATAAAATCTGGATTTTGACTGATAGAGCCTCCCAGACTAATGACATCTGGATCGATCAGATACTGGATATTGAGCAAGCCTTGAGCCAGATTACGGTTCATGCGCTCAATGGCTTCTTGACAAAGGGCATTGCCTGCTGCAGCTTCTTGGTAAATCTTGCGACCGTCCCAGTCAGTCTGACCTGACTTTTCAATTACGTAGCGGACCATGTTTCCTGTAGATGCTAGTTGCGACCAGTTGTTGAGCTTTTCTGCTGGTGCAATGATTGTCATATAGCCAAACTCACCACCTAAGCCGTGGCGACCTCGGTGAAGTTTGCCATTGATAATCATAGCTCCGCCGATTCCTGTCCCAATCACGACACAGGCTGCATTTTCAATCTCTGGATGAGCTAGCAGTTCACTAAGTCCAACACAGTTGGCATCATTTTCTAGATGGACAGGTAGCTGATGATGAGCAAGGGCCTCATACCAAGAAAAACCGTGAATATAAGGTACGGCACTGATTCCCTCAATTACACCTGTTTCTTGATTGACCGCGCCTGGAACGCTCATGGCAATGCCCTTATAATCTTTCTCTGCCAAGCATTTGTCTAGCCATGCCAGTAAATCTTCTAGGGTTTCTGGTGTCGGTGTACTTGTCTTATCTAGTATTTTTCCATCAGGAGTCAGACTGGCAAACTTAATCCCAGTCCCTCCGATATCAATGGTTGCAATGGTCATATTTTCACCAAAAAAGGGACGAATCAGTAGTTAATCCTTACTCTTTCGCCCCTCCTTTCTATCTCATAGTATTCGTTATCAAACACTTTAAAACTGTTAAATGTCTTCTTTTTTAATCAATTCTGTACGAATTTCTTGTGGAGCCAATAGTCCTGAATGAACTGGATATGGTCGTTCAAGTAAGTCCAGAATGGTTTGTTGGTGTTCAGATATGCGCACATTTTCTTGGCTCATATTGTAGTAACGAAGTACATATCCTTCTTCATTTTCCGCCACTTTAAAGGCTGTTGGGCAAACTTGTGGTAAGCTGAGTGCCGCATGACTCAAGAGGCTACCAGTCGCAGCAACACTTCCTTCTTGTTTAGCAACCTGAAGACTAGTGAATGGCGTTTGGAAGGCTTTGGCACGACGGAAGGCTGAGAAGCGTTCTTGTGCTTGGTGGCATTCGAGAGCAAACTCGACTTCAAACTCACGCAAGCACTGAGCCTCTGGTGTCGGGAAGTAACCCCAGTCACCTAGCTCACCTGAGGCACGAAGAATGGTCACTGCAATCGTATCGTCTCCAAGGATTTCATACTCGTGTAATCCTTTATTGGCTACCGTCACTCCTTTTTCATCATCATAAAGGCTGACAAAGGCTTGTTGATGTTGTGGATTTTCAGGATTTTCCCAAGAAGCAGCTGGTTTATTTGGTCTTGTCACCACCTCATAGATGCTTTCAGAGTCATTGCTTGGAAGTGTGTTATGAGTCTTGACCAAGAGACGGATACGGTGGTCCTTGGCTGTGTTAGTAAAGCGAGTCTTGAAGCGTATTTGTGGATTATCAACAAAGACGGTCATCTCTGTTTCAAGAAGAATGCTTGTCAGTTCATCTGAACGTCCAGCTTCACGCGTCATAAACTCGATGATGCCTCTTTGTTCTGCATCTAATTTTTCGTCTGCACTTACTGGAATTGTCAATTCATGCTTGAGCAAGATCTTAGCAAAACGTGCTGTATTTTCCAAGACTTCATAGCCTTTGAGTTCTGCGTAGATAGGCTCTGTTCCTTTTGGTTGGAAATAGATGTACTCATTTCCGATGTCACCACGGTCTTCAAAGCGGATAACATCTTCATAAGCTTCATGAGTTGTCTTGTCGTAGACCGTGATATTTTCATCCACACTTATCGTTACAAATGGCGTATCAATCACTCCATTTTGGTAAATACCGTCACGGCCTTCTTGTTCTCCTTCAAGCAATTGGAAGGTTGTCCAAGAAAGTGGTGCCAGATGAACAGGGACTGTCACGCGCACTTGTCGAGCGATACGAGCTTGACGGAACTTGTCTTTGGGCAAATCATACTCAAAATTAGCTCCCAGATCTTCGATTTTCGCTTCTATAGCGTGCCCTTCCAAGTCTTCGACACGGTAGCTTGGCAAGGTCAAGGCTGCCATTTTCTTGTAGCCTTCTGTTGGGTGCAATTCTTTGAAATCACAAGTCGCCACATCAATCACTGTGCTGACCGTATCAACCTTGTCATGCAAGCCTGTATTGATGACCGTAAAGAGATGGTCGCTTTGGGCTTCGTGGGTTGCAATTTTACCCTTCCACTCGTTGAGAAGGTTAGTTTTTACAAAGTTACCGACTTGGTTGACCTTGGCAAAACGTGTTTCCATCTCACGGTGAACTTCGTCAATACTACAGCCACAGATACTATCATGGGGCGCATTTTGTAGAAGGACTTTCCAAGCATAGGTCAACTGGTCCTTGTGGTTATGTCCACCAGTGATGACAGTCAATGGTTCCACTACTTGTTCTAGCAGGTTGCTATTTTCTTGGAAAGCTTGTTTGAGGTAAATACGTGAAGAAGAAGTGTTGGCAAGTGTGTACCAGCCATCTGTTTCCTGGCTGGTCAACTCACCTGTAACCGTAGATAGTTGCTCAGGCAGAGCACTTTCTACTGCGTGGATATAGTCATCAAAGGAACTATGCACAAAGGTCACATCTGGGAAGAGTTCATTTGCCACACGAATAGCTTCACTCAGATTTCGCTGTACAGGCTGGTGGTCACATCCGTTCATCATCAACCATTGGTTGGTCGAGGCGTAGTCACGCACATCTGACAGTTTTTGTTTCCAAAAGGCCAAGGCTTCATCCTTATCAACTGGGATTTCATTCCCATTACTATACCAGTTGGCAAAGAGGATACCGAGAACACGACTTCCGTCCGCACCCTGCCAGTACATTTCTGAAAACTGGGAAGTAAACTGCTCATCTTCGAGGACTTGGTTGTCAAAGCCAATCGGCTTCACACCACGGCCAAAGGCTGCCACGTGAATGCCTGATTTTTGAAGGATTTGAGGCGCTTGTCCCATATTTCCAAAGGTATCTGGGAAGTAACCAATCTGAGTTGATTTGCCCCATTTTGCACATTCTGCTTGACCTATCAAGGTATTGCGAACATTGGCTTCGCTGGAAATCAAGTAGTCATCCTGCAAGATGTAAAAGGGACCAATTTTGAGTTTGCCTTGGTCGATGTAACCTTGGACTTTGTCGCGATTTTCAGGGCGAATTTCCAAGTAGTCATCAAGGACAATGGTTTGACCATCCAAGTGGAAGCTCTTGAACTCAGGATCATTTTCAAAAAGATCAAAAAGATTATCAAATAACTCCACCAACTGCATACGGTGGCTTTCAAAAGGCAAGTACCACTCACGGTCCCAGTGACTGTGTGAGATAATATGTACGACAACATTTTCCATGAAGTAAAACCTCATTCTAACTTAAATTTAAAAATATATTTGTGATTCTTTGCAAGAACCTATTGAGCTAAGGCTCATTAGCGAATACCCAGGTAATCCAAGACTAACTCACAGAACATCATGTTGGCCCATGAGAACCATTCGCGAGAGTAGAGCGTTGGATCATCTACGTGGAAGCTTTCGTGCATGACACCTGTGCCACCATCGCAGGCAACGAGCTGATCGAGCAAGAATTTCTTCTCCGCCTTATCTCTTGTTGTCAAGCCTTGGATAGAAAGGGCGATTGGCCAGATATAGCGGTAGAAGGTATGAGAACTTCCGAGACCGCTAGCGTATTCTCCTTGGTAGAAGTATGGATTTTCAGGGCTCAGAATGGTACGACGAGTTGCTTGATACACTTCATCTTCAATGTCGCAATAGCCCAGATAAGGAGCAGCCAACAAACTTGGAACATTTGGATCATCCATGATGCTAGCATTTCCTAGACCATCCACTTCAAAGGCGTAAATCTTTTCACCCTTGCTATTGGTGGTGTAGGCATAGTTTTCGATCCCTTCTTGGATCTCTGCTTGCAGGCGTTTAGCGTCTGCGATGACACTCTCGCTATCAGCTAGATTCAATTCTGCAAAGATTTCTTGGACATAACCCAAGACAACTACGGCAAACATATTGGATGGAATCAAATAGCTATACTGACAGCAATCATCACTTGGACGGAAGGCTGACCAGGTCATACCTGTCACTGCAAAGTCAGGTCCAAAGCCATCATTTACCAAAGTGTCTTCCTTACGGTCTGTATCACGAACAAAACGATAAGGAGAGTTGTTGTGATCTTGCTCTACTGTCCAGAGATGAAGGATTTCCTTAGTTGCTGTGACAAAAGTTTCATCAAACTGGCTGGTTTCCCCTGTTTCTTTCCAAAGGAGATAAGCCAGCTGCAAAGGATAGCAAAGCGAGTCCACCTCATACTTGCGTTCCCAGATCCAGCCGTTAAGATCTGTGTGGTCAGTCTCGTGGTGGCCCTTCCAGTTCTCCTCAATGTTAAAGGAGTTGGCATAAGGATCCTTGAGCACCAAGGTCATCTGACGCTTGACCAAACCTGCAATGGTCTGACGCAAGAGAGGATCTCTTTTAGCCACATGAAGATAGGGTCTGAGTTGGGCCGTCGAGTCACGAAGCCACATGGCAGGAATATCCCCTGTCAATACAAAGGTTGAACCATCTTCTAGAATCTCAACCGTATTGTCCAAGGTGTCGGTATAGCAACGCTCAAAGACATCCACCCACTCCGGATGGTCCTTGGCACGCTCTGCTACTTCATCCAGCCATTCTCTGACGATTTCTTTAGAATAAACCATTTTTAATTTTTCCTCTTTCAAACAAGTTTCATGTTCAGTATATAGTTTTTGAGACAGAAAATACATACACAAATGATAGTCATTTTTCTACAAAATTGCTTACTTTCGAACCCCATCTCTAAAGGTCTCATTTTTCTGATATAATGTAGAAAAACATCTAAAGGAAAGACTATGAAACCACTACTTGAAACCATCGATACCCGCTTTGGGACTGCTAGCAAGCATGCCTTTTCTCGAGGAAATACCCTGCCCTACACAGGCGTACCTTTTGGGATGAATTACTTTGTGCCTCAGACCAGTGACCAGGAGGGAGCTTGGTTCTTCGATCCGCATCTGCCCATCTTTCAGGGGATTCGTTTAACCCACCAGCCCAGCCCTTGGATTGGGGACTACTCATGGCTCCTTCTGACACCTGTCACAGGTCAGCCTGGGGGAAACAGTCTCTTTCATCGTCAGTCTTCCTATGATAGGGATAAGGCCTCTTTCCAACCTCATTATCTGAAGATTTTCTCCCTGCGTTATCAGATTGAAACCCAGCTTACACCGACTTGCTATGGCGCTTCTATTCGTTTGGAGCAAAAGCAAGGCAAAGCCCTCTCCCTCTATCTTCACGCAGCAGATGAACTGACAGTAGAACAAATAGATAAGCGGACTCTTGCCCTGCGTCAAGAGGGAAAAACAGAGACCAACAAAAATCCGCTGATACTGTTCACAGTCCTGCAAATGAATACGGATATTCTTGCTATCACACAAGAAGAGGGAGACTGGCGAATTGACCTGAAAGATAGTCATGCTGAAATCCAGCTAGCAACTTCTTTCATCTCGCCTTCTCAAGCACTGCTTAATCTACCTCAAAAGGACTTTGATAGCTGTAAAGCAAGTGCGACAGCGGACTGGGAAAATCTCCTCCACCGTTTTGATATCGTGGAGACAGGGGAAGCCGACCGGACCTTCTTTGACCACTGCCTCTACAGACTCTTCCTCTTCCCACAGACATTTTATGAGGTGAACGAGTCAGGGCAAGCCATCCACATGGATTTGTCTACTGGTACTGTCAAGCCCGGTGTCCTCTTTAGCAACAATGGTTTCTGGGATACCTTCCGCACCACCTTCCCTCTCTTTGCCCTTATTATACCAGAACACTATCACCGCTTTCTAGAAGGTTTCCTCAATAGCTACCGCGATACTGGATTCCTGCCTAAATGGCTGGCTCCAGATGAACGTGGTATGATGCCTGGTACTCTATTGGACGGCATTATCGCAGATAACGCCTGCAAGGAAATGGCTCCCGACTTGGAAGAAGAACTCCTCCAAGCCATGCTGGAGACAGCCACCAAGTCCGACCCTCTCGGCATCAATGGTCGCCACGGTTTAGCTCAATACCAAGAGTTAGGCTATCTCTCTACTGACCACCACGAAAGCGTCAGCCACACCCTAGACTACGCCTATAGTGATTTTTGCATCGCCAGCTGTGCCGAAAAACAAGGTCAGAATGACATCGCGGAAACTTATAGAACTTCGTCACAAAATTACCGCAATCTATTTGACACTGCGACGGGCTACATGCGAGCGCGAGACAACCAAGGCAACTTCCGCTCTGACTTCTCCCCTTATAGTTGGGGACGAGACTACGCCGAATGTTCAGCCATTCAAGCGACTTTGGGTGTTCTACACGACATCCCTAGCTTAATCCAACTGATGGGTGGAAAAGAAACCTTTGGTCGCTACCTTTTGAAAGCCTGTCAGGATGCTCCTCTCTTTGAAACGACCGGCTATGGTTATGAGATTCACGAGATGAGCGAGATGGCTACTGCTCCTTTTGGACAAGTCGCCATTTCCAACCAACCTAGTTTCCACATCCCTTATCTCTTCCGCTACAGTGACTACCCTGACTACACTGCTCTTCTCATCAAGACGCTACGTCAGAAAGCCTTTCACCCAAGTTGGCAAGCCTATCCTGGCGATGAGGACAACGGTAGTCTCTCTGCTTGGTACATCTGGTCGGCTCTTGGATTCTACCCGACCTGTCCAGGCAAACCAAGCTACGACCTCGGAATTCCCCTCTTTGACCATCTGCGTGTCTACCTGGCTAAAGAAAATAAATGGTTGGATATCTATGCTGAACAAAACTACAGCCATTTTAACTTTGTCAAAGAGTGTCGATTGGACAAGACCCCTGTATCTAGCATCCAACACCAAGACCTCTTGAAAGCTGAGCAACTGACCTTCACCCTCAGCTGGCTACCAAATCACTCCTAACCAAAAGAACCTTTGCATCGCGCAAAGGTTCTTCTTTTATGAAACTTGGACCTGAAGCTGGTCAACCAGCTGCCCATCTACCGTCAGATTCAGATAAAAGTCCAAGGTTTTATCTCCTGCAAAATACAAGGTTGGTAGCGTTAGCTTTTTTTCAGTCTCGCCAACTTGAAACTCAAGGACTTGAATCTCGTCCCGATAAGCGACACCATGCACACCCGTCCCTGGTTGAATCGAAATCTTAGCTTCTAAAGGACTGCTAGATTCTCTTCGCTTCACTGTAAAGTGGACATTTTCTCCCTTGGTCACAGCCAGACTTTTTTCTGAGAACTCTAGTTGCTGAACAGTTTCTTTTTTCGACAAGGTAGGTGTTTTATAGAGTGAAATCTTGGTCAACAAAGGCAAAGCCTGTACCTCTGTAATGGTCACGCGTATCTTTTGCGCCTCAACGACTGATCCTCGTAAGAGACGTTTGTAGCCAACAGTATAGCCAAAACCAAACTCCTGCCAGACACCATCCAACTCTACCTGAACACGGAAAGCGGCGATGCGTTGCCCTAGCTTCAAATCTTCTCTTAACTCAATCACATCAAAAGTTTTAGGTGATCCTAAATCGAGCTCTAATTGGATTGGCAACTCTGCATCACTTGCCCAAGAACTAGCCTCCAGTCCATCTGTCAGATGATGACAAACAAAGTCTGGTGATAGAGCAGGGCCAGATACCTTGGCTCCCAAAGCCAAATATTCCCTATAGAGCTCATCACGGTAGGCAGCAAATTCATAGAGACGCTGGATATCCTTTTCATCAAAGAGGCCATCTTGGTTCGGTGGGATATTAAGCAAGAGTGGAGTTCCCCGCCCTACCGAGTGAAAGTAGATTTCGACCAACTCCTCCAGAGACTTAGGATCCTGATCCTCATGGTAAAACCAGCCCGGCCTAAGAGAAACATCTGCCTCACCGATTGAAAATAGCGTCCCAAAGGGGTCTCCGTGCTGTAGATAATCTAATTCCGCCTCTGTCCCCAACTGATCTGGCTTGACTTTTTGCCACAAGGGATCCCCTGCATAGCCTCGTTCATTTCCAATCCAGCGGATACTGGTCCCTTCAGTTGAGAAAATCAAACAATCGCCCTGCAAGTCACGAATGGTTTCAAACCAAGTCTCAAACTCATAGTTGACTTTCTGGGCCCCTTCGCCTCGAGCACCATCCATCCACACCTCAGTGAACTTACCAGCATTTCCATAGGCAGGATTTGATAAGATTTCCTTCAATTGAGCCAGATAGTAGGCATTGTAGTCTGCTTCTCGGTCCACGTGATAGAGGGGACTGTGAGCATCCCAAGGAGACAAATACACTCCCATATCCATATCAAACTCAGTCACAGCTTGGGAAACCTCAAGGAGCAAGTCCCCCTTTCCATCCCTCCAAGGGCTAGCCTTGACCGAATAATCTGTATGTGCTGTCGGGTAGAGGACAAAGCCATCGTGGTGCTTCACCACCAAAATCAGCTTTTTAAAACCCGTTTCTTTGAGTACCCGAACCCATTCACGCGCATCCAACTTGGTCGGGTTAAAACGCATAGGATCCTCTTGCCCACTTCCCCATTCCTGGTCATAAAAGGTATTGGGACCAAAATGGATAAAGGCAGCTAGTTCATCCTCTAAATAAACTAGCTGGGCCTGGCTTGGTAATGGTCCATGCGGTTTTATGTTCGTCATCATCTCACATCTCTTTCTCTTGTTCACAAAGTTATCCACAACTTGTGGATAAGAAAACATGCCTAAAAACTAGTTTCTCCAAAATCCAGCTCTTAGACTTGGAAGCCTTCACGCTAAACACACCTTTGTCAAATGGCTCTGTACTAGGGTTTCTACTAAATTTCCAGAAATTCACTAACATACGGAACTATTTTCAGGATACTTCAACTCCCTGAGTTGTATGTCATTTCCTTCTAGACTTATCCACAGACTGTGAATAAACTAGTGTTCCAGACCGCTCTCTCTTTGACTATAACAAAAAGCGATAGCAGCGTCAATATGACTAAGACTCCTTCCTAAATCCCCTGAAAAGATTCTATAATTTGTACAATCCTAGCTTTTGCATTCGCCAGCTAGTGAGAATCAGCCAGTAGAAAATGACCTCTTTATCACATTGTGAACAGCACAGCTGTGGTACTATAATACCAACAACCTAATCGTTTCCAGCAAAAAATCCCGCAGATTTGCGGGATCTTCTCTTGCATCAATGCGCCAACATTTCTTGGGCGATTTCTTGGCCAGATAGGTTATCTGAGTAGTAGGTTGGCCAATTATCCATCTCTTCAAAGAGGGCTTCTTGGCTAGTACCTCCAAAGAAGATATGGAAATGTTCTGCCTTAACTGGGGCGATATTGTGGTCACTAAACTGAACATACTTGAACTGTCCAGCATCCGCATCTGTCGCTTCAAAGAGGAAGCGCACGCCACGATTGCCTTTCTTATAAGTCAAGATTTTCTTGCCGACATACTTGTAGGTGAATTTCTTGCTTTGGCCACCTTGAACAAATTCCATAGTGTTGTCCGTGATGTTGATTTTGGTCACATCTGTCTGATAGCCTTTTCTATAGTAGGCCTTGTACTCATCCTTGGTCATCTTACCAGTCAACTTAGCCTTGTAGTCAAAGACTTGATCGAAGGTTCCATCCTCAAGGAAAGGATAAACTGACTGCCAGTTGCCTACATAGTCACTCAAGGTACGATCTTTGACATCTGCATCCTCAAAGTAACCATTGTGAACTGTCTTGGTGTTTTCTTCCTTCTCTGGCTCGATTTCTGGTCCTTCTTGGTCCGTTGTCTGTTTCAAAGCTTTGAGGTTTTTCTCCATCACGGAGATATAGTCCTCACCAGCCTTGGTTGCTTCTTCTGTCAGACTTTCTAGCGGATTGAGCACGTCTAGTTTGACACCTGTTTCTTTTGAGAGTGTATTAGCTAGGGCTTGTGAGGCATTTTCTTCAAAGTAGATATAAGAAATCTTGTTTTTCTTGATATACTCTGTCAATTCTGCCAAACGTGCTGCTGATGGCTCTGCATCTGGTGAGAGACCTGAGATAGATACTTGCTTGAGACCGTAGTCCAAGGCAAGATAGTTAAAGGCAGCGTGCTGGGTCACAAAGCTCTTTTGTTTAGCTTGAGACAAGCCTTCTGTGTAGGCCTTGTCCAATGCTTGCAGTTTTTCAATATAGGCAGCTGCATTCTTCTCAAAAGTCTCTTTTTTATCAGGATAATCTGCTGACAAGCTGTCACGGATATGCTCTACTAGTTTAATGGCGCGTGCTGGTGAAAGCCAAACATGAGGATCGTAGTCGTGATGGTGACCCTCGCCGCTATGATCATGCCCTTCCTCTTCTTCCTCACCACCTGGCAAGAGGAGCATATCACCTGTCGCCTTGATAGTTTTCACTTTTTTCTTATCCAAGGATTCTAACAATTTTGGAACCCAAGTTTCCATATTTTCATTTTCATAGACAAAGGTATCTGCGTCTTGGATTTTGGCAACTGCCTTGGCAGACGGTTCATATTCGTGAGGTTCTGTACCAGCACCAATTAGAAGTTCTACATTAGCAGTATCTCCTGCGACTTGCTTGGTAAATTCGTAGACAGGGTAAAAGGTTGTCACGATATTTAATTTCCCATCTGCCTGTTTTTGATTGGAACAAGCCACTAAAAACAGGGCACATAGACTAGCCAGTAGTAAGCTCAGTTTTTTCATTTCATTCTCCTATTTGATAAAACGTTTCAGTAGACTAACTAACAAAAAGACAGCTACAAAGATAATGGTGATACTAGCGCTGGCAGGTGTTTCCGCATAGTAGGAAATATAAAGTCCTGCCACCATTCCCAAAAAGCCAATAGCGCTGGCTAGTAACATAACGGATTTGAAGTTTTTCCCCAGACGAAGGGCAATACTAGCTGGCAAGACCATAATGGTCGATACCAAAAGAGCTCCTGCTGCTGGAATCATAAGGGCAATGGCCACTCCTGTCACCATGTTAAAGAGGATAGACATGGTACGAACTGGCAAGCCATCCACAAAGGCCGTGTCCTCATCAAAAGTCAGGATATACATTGGACGCAAGAATAAGAAAGTCAAGAGTAAAACAACCACAGCAATGGCAAAGAGGAAAATCACCTGTTCCTGGCTAATAGTCACAATCGAACCAAAAAGGTACTGGTCCAAACTCATGGAGCTCGAACTTTTACCCTTACTCATCACGATAAGGGAGACTGCAAGCCCTGTAGACATGAGGATGGCAGTTCCTATTTCCATAAAGTTCTTATAGACTGTCCGGAGATACTCTAGAAAGACCGCAGCGATCAAGACGATAGCAATGGTTGAAATAGTTGGAGAAATCCCCAAAACCAGACCAAAGGCTACCCCTGATAGAGAAACGTGACTGAGTGTATCACTCATGAGACTCTGACGACGCAAGATAAGGAAGGTTCCAAGAACTGGAGAAAAGAGACTCATGGCAATGACCGCCAAGAAGGCACGCTGCATGAAGTCATAAGATAACAAACTAAGCATGTTCCACCTCCTGGTCGCTTTCGTGAACGTTGAAACAACGCCATGGCGAGTCTTGGTTACGGACTAGATGAATATTGCGATCCGCATAGTCCTTGACCTCCTCAGGATCATGGGTAATCATCAAAACGGCCTTGCCATGATGATGAGCGCTGTGGTGCATGAGTTCGTAAAATTCATTTTTGCTTCCAGCATCCATCCCTGTCGTCGGCTCATCCAAGACAAAGATATCTGGGTCAGAAGCAAACATCCGTGCAATAACCGCCCGTTGCTTTTGCCCACCAGAGAGGGAGCCAATTCGTTTATCACGGTGTTCCCACATACCAACTGAGTCTAGACTGGCCTTGATATGCTCCTCATCGTGGGCATTCAAACGACGGAACCAGCCCTTTCGCGGATAGCGACCCGACTTGACAAATTCATAAACTGTACTTGGAAAACCAGCATTAAAACTGGCAATCTGCTGAGGAAGATAAGCTATCCTAAGCTTTTTACCATGAGTGTTTGTCTTTGAGATGGTTACCTTGCCAAGTCTCGGCTGCAAGATGCCCAGACTCGCCTTGATAAGCGTCGTCTTGGCAGCCCCATTTTCACCAGTCAGGGTGACAAACTCCCCACTATCAACACTGTAGTTGATGTGCTCGAGGACAGGCTCTTTGTCATAATAGAAAGACAAGTCCTCTACTGTAATATACCGCATTATTTGATTTCTCCTACTAAAGCAGTTAAAAACCGCTGGATGACTTCTTGTTCATTTGGAGTAAACTGATTTGCTACTTGTTCATAGGCTGAGAGCGTGTGTTCATGATGATGGTGGTGTTCCTCTGCCACCGGTCGAGCTAGCTCTGTCAGTTGATAAAAGATCACACGCGCATCCTTTGGATCTCTCGATGTCTCTAACATGGCCTCTTTGACCAAAGATTTGATAGCCTTGGTCACTGCCGCCTGACTGACATTAAGGCGACGGGCCAACTCCGAGTTGGTTAGGGATTCTTCCGACAAGAGCATAAGGATGTGTTCCTGAGTATTGGTCAAGGCAACGTCACTCGTGCAATGCCCGATTAGAATTTCATGCTGGTTCTCAGATCTCAAGATCACCTCGTTTAAAAAGTTATCGATTTCCTGCGCAAGCTGTCTCATGTGTTACTCCTTCCCTAGCTATCTTTTTCGTAAAAAAACATAGATAGCTACCGATTCTTTACTGGTTAATTATATCATAAACCAAAAAAGAGTCAAGGGAAAAAGGCGTAAAAACGTTTCCCTAGACTCTTCTAGATATGAAATTTAACCTATTTTTGCTTTGGTTTTCGACTCGACAAGATACCTGCCAAACCAGCTACCATTCCCATTAAGAGCAAGAAGATGGACTGTTCGCTTCCTGTATTTGGGAGGGCTTTTTCTGAGACAACTGCCTTCTTGCTAAATTGACCTGCCACCTCATAAGTCAATGGCACATTTGTAGTCGCATCGTTAGCAGCCGCATTCGTTTGAGGTGTTTCTACCGGCAGACTAAAAGTTGTAGAATCCACAGAAATCGTCCGTGAGTTCGGATTAATCTTTTCATACTGGGTCAAATCAGCGGTTTTCAGATACTCTTCAAAGGCAGCATCCATAGATGGGCCTTCTTCACGAGCGCCACCCAACATAGTGTAGCCATCACCACCCGCAGCTAGGAAATCATTGGTTGCAAGATAGTAAGTTTTTGCGAGGTCTAGGAGATCATAACGACCAGTCGTGCGGTTTTTGACCTGGATGGCCAAGACACGTTTTCCTGATGGTAGATTAGTATCATAGTAGACCTTCACACCTGAAACTTGCAAGAAGCCACCACTTGGTTCTAGCAATGGTTGGCCGTTCTCATCCAAGACCTTCTTGCCATCCTTATCGACCTGCAAGATAGAGCCGAGTGACTTTTCAAACATATCCAAAACTTGTTGCCCAGTCACTTGGATTTGTGAGATGGTATTTCCAAAAGGAAGAACGGCAATGACATTTCCTTTAGTGATTGGTTTGCCTTTTGCAATGGTTTCACGCAAGCCACCACCATTTGTCACAGCGATGTCTGTCGGATGGCTAAATCCTGTCTGACCATACTGATAGAGAGAATCTGCTACAACGTTTCCGAGGTTGGTTTCACGAACCCGAACATTTTCACGATCTCCGTTGAGTTCTACAGGGCTGTTTGAAACGACTTCAACAGCATTTTCAGCATCGTATTTTTGTTTAATGTCTTTGACTAGTTTTTCAACTGTTGGATTGGCTGGTAATTTTTTAGCATCAGCAGCCGGAATCTGAGTTGGATTGCCCAAAAGCTGACGTGATTTGTAGGTGATTTTCCCTACATTATGAAGGTAGCTTCCAGTTTGGTTATAGGTAACATTGTCTCCATAAGTCGTTGATTCTACTGTATGAGAGTGACCGTCGATTACTGTTACGCGTTTCCCTTTCAAACGAGGATTTTTAGACAAGGCTTCTGCCAAAGTTGAACCACGCCATTCTACTGGGGTTGTGGTATCCACACCCAAGTGAGCCAGCACAACATAGTGTTTGTAGTCCTTACCTTCTGCACGAGCCTTAGCTTGAACTTCTTCGATGACCTTATTGACTTCAGAGATTGGATCTGTAAAAGTTACCCCTTTAATGTTTTTAGGGTGGGTTTTTGTAGCAGTTTCAGGTGTTGTCACGCCGATTACAACAAACTCATCACCTTCCACAGTCTTATCTTTATCAACGATTGTAGAAGCTTCAAAGAGACGAGCACCATTGACGTAGGTATTTGAACTAAGTAATGGGAATTTCAAGATTTCCTTGTATTTCTTAGCTTCGTCCAAACCAAAGTCAAACTCATGGTTTCCTACTGCCATGGCATCATACTGCATCTGATTGAGAATTTCAGCACGCGCTTCACCCTTCGTAGAGTTGGAAATCGGTAAACCTTGGAAAGCATCTCCCGCATCAACAACCAGAGTATTTTGATTTGATTTCGCACGCTCCTGTTCAATGACAGTTGCTAACTTGGCATCTCCAATTACTCCCTTTTCCTCTACAATACGACCATGGACATCATTGGTGTGTAAGATAACGGTGTCCTTTTCTTCGCTTTTAGTAGATTCAGCAGGAGCTGACGGAGCTTCTGCAGGTGCAACCGCTTCTGAAGTTGCCGAAGTTTCCGGTACCGTAGGGCTCTCAACAGGAGCTGGAGTCGCTACAACAGCTGAACTTTCTGCAGGAGTTGTTGCTTCTTCAGCATAGACTTGTCCAGCTAAGAAGGCTGGAGCTAACAGGGCTGTCGATAAGACAGGTAACAAAGAACGTTTGTTCATTTTAAAATCCCTTTCTTTTCTTTTTCTCTTTTATATTATACGCTATTTCTAAAAATTTTGAAACTTTTGACCTATTTGCATCTTAAATATTCGCCATTTAAACAAAAAAGCTTGGGTTCAAATCCCAAACTTTTAGCTCATTTTATTGGAAATCTTTGATGTTCCCATCATAGGTCGCCCAGTCCTTGCTAAAGAAGCGGTCATTCATCTTGTAGTCTGGAGCTGGTTTTGGATCCGTCAAGAAAGGATTGACAACCTTATCAAAAGCTAGCCAACCTAACCATCCTAGATGAATGGTATCTTTAACAAAATAAGGGTCCCCTCCATTTTTTGAAAAATCAGCAATATTGGTAAAACCCTGACTTTCTAATTGGTAACGAATTTTCTCCACTGCATGCTGGTACATCTCCTCGCTGAGCCCTGTGTACTCCATCCACTTCTTGTTAACCGGCTGAATGACAAAGAGCACATTGACATTCGACTTAGCAAATTGATTGAGGACCAGCTGCAAATCATTGTACTCGGAGGACTTGAGGAAGTTGTAATTTTTTTGATACCCTTCCCATTTTTTTAAATCCTTTTGAATCTCTCTCGTATAGAAATGATTTTCCATCCCCATATCGTTATTGGTCGTATTTGCTTCTGCGTCCTTACGAACAATTTTTTCTAACTCATCATAAGAAAATTGATCCGGAAGATCTTTTAAATAGTTCTCCACGTGTTCCTTGTACTTGAGTTGTCCTCGAATGGAAAATTGCCCAAAGAGAGCGGATTGTTTTTCATTGAATCGCGCAAAAATATCAATAGCAACCCGATCAACATCTGATAATTCTTCACCCTTTGACAGTTTTTGAACAATGCCTTTTAATGCAACATTAGGATTCTGCTTTAACAATCGAATAGCCGCATGCTTTGCAGCAATGTCACCAGATTGATTTCCCAAAAAAGCTGTCAATTGGTCGCTGTTAAAAAATCTCTGAAACGCTGCGGGTTCATAATCTGTCTCCGTAAACCACTGAGGCGAAATCACAAATACAGCCTGCTTATTCTCTATTTCTGGCAAAATTTGCTGTAGACCAAAATATTGATTGAGAGAGGCTGCTCCTGCTTGACCTAGAAAGTAAGGACGATAGGGACGATGGTATTTTTCCGCTAAAACAGCTGGATGGACACTATCAAATCGAATCCATTCACTGGACCCTAGAAAAGGAATAAAACGCATATTTGGATCCGTAAGAGCTCTTACTTTCTGGCTTCTCTCTTTAAAACTCTCTGCACTAACAGAAGCCGCCGAGTATTTTTCCTCCGTCAGATTATGGCTTGTTGTACCTGGATAAAAAAAGATGAGTAGAAGAACCAAAAATCCAGCAATGAAGATAGGCCCGAAGATCAGCCACAAGCGTTTAAGCATTCTTCAACTCCGTAATACCTTCTACGATTTTATTAGCCGTATTCCAGTCATCACGACCGAACTCCGTCACTGGAACACGAATGTCAAAACGGTTTTCAATCTCAACAATCAATTCAACCGTTCCCATGCTATCCAAGACACCAGCATCAAAAAGATCTTCATCCATCATGTCAGAAATATCTTCCATAAATAACTCATCAATAATTTCAATAACTTCTGATTTGATATCCATTTTTTATATCCTTTTATTTTTTAAACCATAAATCATTCAAAAATCCCGAAAAGATTAAGAATGAAACCATCACGACATGGAAGGTGACAACCATGCCAAGCAACTGAATCCAGCGATTCTCAGGTAAGGAACCCTTTCCAGCTTTTTTCCGTTCTTTATTGAGCGCTTTTTTCTTACGAACCCATGCATCATTGATGACCAGCCCAATCCCATGAAAAAGTCCATAGGCAATGTAGTACCAGGTCACACCATGCCAAAATCCCATAATCAGCATGTTGACAATATAGGCTACACTTGAGGTCACATTGCGATTTTTAAAGACCTTCTTTCTAGTCAGAACCATGACCATCCGCATAAAGACAAAGTCACGGAACCAGAAAGACAGACTCATGTGCCAGCGATTCCAAAACTCTTTTAAATCCCTTGACAAAAAGGGCTTGTTAAAGTTGATAGGACTATGAATACCCATCAAGTTTGAAATGGCTAAAGCAAACATAGAGTAGCCCGCAAAATCAAAGAAGAGCTCCAGACCAAAGGTGTACATGACCGCTAAAGCGTAAAGGTTAAAGAAACCACCTGTCTGCAAGGCCAAATTTTTCAGCGGAGGCAATAATGTCTCTCCTAAAATGTGAGCCAAGATAAACTTGTAGAGGAAGCCAAGCATGATATATTTGACAGCCTCTTCTAGCATATCCATCAGCTCATCCCGCTCAGGAATGGTCTCATAATTTTCATTGAAGCGTTTAAAGCGATCAATGGGACCACTTGAGAAAGTCGGCATAAAGAGAAGAAAACGTAAGAATTGCCAAATCGTTAAATCCTTGATGACACCGTCTCTCAACTCAACGATAACCCCAACTGCACGAAAGGTTAAGTAAGAAATCCCTAAAAATCCAAACAAAGATTGAGGTCCATGAATAGCAGGAGATACTTTCACAAAAACAATAGGCAATAGGGATAGAAAACTAACCAGGTAAAATATCCATTTACTATCCCGTTGTTTCCTGTACCTTTTGTAAAAAGATACAAGAAGTACTTGCCAGATAACATAAAGGATAAGAGCGCTTATTTGATTCGTCTTTCCACCGACCAACATAGTGACGATAAAGAAGAGACTAACAAGCACCTCGTACAAGGCAAAACGTTTCTTGAAAAAAAGACCAATGAAGATAGGTAAAGTCGCAGCAATTACGTATAAAAAGTACTGAAGATCACCATAAGGTTCCAAATGAGGTAGCTGTTTATATAGCTCCATCATCGGCTGTTTACCTCGTTAATCAAGCCTTTGATGTCAATCTTACCATTAGGCGTTAGTGGTAAACTGTCTCGATAGAGAAACTTAGACGGCATCATATAAGACATCATGATATCTGCTAGGTCTTCCTTGATAGCCTTGGTAATATCGATATCACGTTCAAACTGCTCGCGAACACCATCTTTTAAGATGACATAGGCCAGTAGATTTTGTACCTTGTGGTCCTTGTTATAACGCGGGACAGCAACAGCAGACTCGATAAAGCGAGATTTGTTGAGGTTTTGAGAGACATCTTCAAGCTCAATACGATAACCATTAAACTTAATCTGGAAATCCATTCGTCCACCATAGAGAAGCAAGCCCTCATCTGTCATGGTTCCTATATCTCCTGTGTGGTAGGCTGGCAGGCCTTCGAACTCAAAGAAAGCTTCTGCCGTTTTTTCAGGATTATTCATATAGCCTTTTGAAACAGCTGGCCCAGAAACGATAATTTCTCCCTGTTCACCATTTGGAACTTTCTTACCTTCCTCATCAATGACAAAGGTCGGAGAATCCGACTTGGTATAGCCGATTGGCAGGCGTTTGAGAGTCGTCAACATCTCGTCTGTCACGGCAACTGCTGACAGGGCTACTGTCGCTTCTGTTGGACCGTAGGCATTGATAATACGAGCATTTGGGAAACGCTCACGCAGTTTTTGAGCTGTTTTGACCGTCAATTCTTCCCCATCAAAGTAGAAATGCGTGATTCCTGGCATTTTCTCACTATTAAAGTCTTCTGACAACATGGCCATATCTGCAAAGGACGGTGTTGAGGTCCAGATAGCGATTGGCAAGGAAAAAATCGTCGCAAAGAGTTTTTTGAAGTCCTGAGTAATGGCTGAAGGAAGAGCGAAAAGCGTACCACCCAGTGCCAAGGTTGGTGCCCAATACATGACAGATAGATCAAAAGAATAAGGAGGCTGAGCCAGCATTTGTGGACGACTCGGCGTCGCAAATTCCTTGTCTGTAATCATCCAGTTGGTAAAGCTGAGGAGATTATCATGGGAAATCTGCACTCCCTTAGGCTTACCAGTCGTACCAGAAGTAAAGATGATGTAGTAGTTGTCATCTCCCTTGACTGGATGGTTCATCTCGTAGCTAGAAGCTTGAGCAAAAGCTTCATGGACTTGCTCCAAATTCAGCATCGGTATGCTAGTTTGCTCTAATGGAAATTCTGAAATGGCAATAATCAAACTTGGCTCTGCAACTTCTACGATAGCAGAGACTCGTTCCAAGGCCGAATGGCTATCAATTGGAATATAGGCATGTCCCGACTTAGTCAGCGCAACAAAGGTAGCCAGCATCTCATACTCCTGTCCGCCATAGACAACAACAGGAGATTTCTCAGGCAAATCAAGTCGATCGATGGCTGCAGCTAAACTATCTGAATCAGTCTTCAGATCACCATAAGTTTGTTCTTGGCCTAAAACATTGTAAACAGGATATGTTGGTTGTGTTTGAGCAAAGTGCTCAATCGTTTCAATCATATCTTTTATCGGTATATTAGACAATGATCCTCTTCTCCTTTAAACTAGAACTCATTATAAATAAAGGTGCCTTGGCTCTGACCAAGGTAACTAAAAAAATAAAGTAAGCCAAGCAGGATTACAAAATATAGAGCCGTCCGGCCTAAGAATACATGTAAATTTCGTTGTTTTTTCATAAGCTATCCATTAATATATTGTTTTTATTAGCTATCAGTATGTATTGTTAGCATCTTATCTTCCTAACATTTTACCACTTTATCAACCTTTTTTTCAACTGTTTACCATAACTTAAAAGTTGGTTTTAGCTTATTTTAAGACAAGTTAAAATGTTAATGATTTTAACATCAAAAAAGAGCCTGAGACTTCCCGTCTCAAACTCTATTACAAAAAGCTCATTTTTCTTAGAAAAGTGAAAATACGAGAACTGCTAGGGCCGCGCCGAGGATAGGTCCTACAACTGGTATCCAAGCATAAGACCAGTCCCCATCTCCCTTGTTTGGAATTGGCAAGATGCTGTGCATGATACGAGGTCCAAGGTCACGAGCTGGGTTCAAGGCATAACCCGTTGTCCCACCTAGTGAAAGACCGATACCGACAATCAAGGTCCCCACTGCAAAGGTCCCTAAACCGGCTTGAAGGTCATAGAGTCCCAAGGCAAAGATTGTCAAGAGCAAAACAAAGGTACCAAGGATTTCGCTGATCAAGTTAGAAACTGTGTTCTTGATGGCTGGTCCAGTACTGAAAGTTGCTAGGATATTGCCTGCATTTTCTTCTGCCTCATAATGCGGTTTGAATTGCAACCAAACCAAAATCTGAGCCACCATCGCTCCTGCGAATTGGGCTAGGATATAAGGGAAAACAGAAGCCCAAGAGAGCGTTCCTTTTAAGGCCATCGCAAACGTCACGGCTGGATTTAGGTGGGCTGGACTGAGCCTGCCAGATACAAAGGCTGCAACGGCTACAGCAATTCCCCATCCCATAGTAATCACAATCCATCCTGAATTGTTGCTCTTGGTTTTGGGAAGAACCACACCTGCAACAACACCATTTCCTAGGAGGATGAGGATTAAGGTCCCCAAAAATTCTCCAAATAATTCTTTCATCATATCGTTGTCTCCATTTAAAAGAAGGAAAGAGAAGGCAAGGAAAGCTTACCTCCCTCTCTTCTAGTTTTTCTTAATTTTTTAATGCCGCTAAATCGTTGTTAGCAAGAACTGCTTCAACATCCGCACGGTAGGCTGCTTTTTCTTCTACTGACCAATCATAGAATCGTCCCATTTCATCTAGAACTGGCTCAACGATGCTATCCAAACTATCACGCATGAAGAGCATATGGTTGGTACGGCGAAGGAGGAAGTCAACTGGGCTCAGAGCCAACTCATTGCGCATTGCATAGTGAAGGGACAAGGTATCTGCCAAGCTGAGTCCTGGTGCTTGTTCCAAACTGTGAGCAAGTGCAAAGACCTTCGGTGCATTTGAACCGTAGAGATTTGCTAGGTAATGAGCTTCCTTGCTATCCAAGCCACGTGACACTCCAAGTTGCGCAAAGGCTTCAATTTCTGAGTCCACATTTGCTGGGTTCAATTCTCCACCTGAAACTGGATAAGTCTTAGAATTGATGAGTTTAAAGCTACGGTCAAATTCTGCTTTGAGGATGTCAACCACGCGCTCCATAGCCCCTTCAGCCATCTTACGGTAGTCTGTGATTTTACCACCAGCAAGGGTCAAGAGGCCATTGTCATCACGGTCCAAGCTCGAACCACGTGAAACTGCAGATGGGTCCAAATGTTTCTCAGATGTGCTGCTTTCAAGCTTGCTGACAGCAGACTCAACATCTTCACGCGATTTTTCTTTCGATAGATAAGCCTCGACAGTCGCAATCAAGCTATTGAAGCTTTCGTCGCTAATGGTACCGTTATTTCCGCCGTTGTAGTCAGAAGCGCTATTGCCTGCGATCAATGGACGAAGACCAGCCCAGCTGCTTTCGATATCATCAATGGTGATGTTTGCTTCTGGGAAGCGGTTGTTGACAATGCCAAGTAGATAATCTACATCTTCCTGCGTCACTTTTGGATGTTCCAAATCACCTGTGTAGTCTGTATCGGTTGTACCAAAGTAGGTCTTGTTTTCACGTGGGAGAACAAAGACCATACGACCATCTCCCAAGCCTGTATCAAAGTAAACCGGCTGTGAAACCTTGATCTTACTTGAATCCACTACCAAGTGAACTCCCTTAGTTGGACGCATTTGTGAGAATTGTGTTCCCTTATTAGACAAATTACGTACCTTATCGCTCCAAGGACCTGTCGTGTTAATCACCAGACGAGCCTTAATTTCAAAGACTTGGTCTGTCAACAAATCACGAGCTACAACACCTGTAATCTTGCCGCTTTCGTCAAAGAGGAAACCTTCTGCCTTAACGTGGTTGGCAATGAGGGCACCGTCTTGATTGGCACGTTTGATGTTTTCAATCACGAGACGCGCATCATTATTACGGAAGTCAAGGTAAACTCCACCTCCTACCAAGCCTTCTTTCTTCAAGTTTGGCTGGCGTTCCAAGACTTCTTCTTTGCTCAAGACCTTGTTAGCAGCTGGCGTGTTGCTAACACCTGCCAAAAGGTCGTACAAGTCCATGGCTACTTTGAGACGGAAGAGGCTAAAGGTCGCTCCATTCTCATCGTAAACTGGCAAGAGCATTGGATCTGGTTTTGGAATATGTGGAGCGATTTGTTGAACCACCGCACGTTCAGAAACTGTATCTGATACCACTTCTACGTCGAATTGTTTCAGGTAACGCAGACCTCCGTGGACCAATTTTGTTGATCGGCTGGATGTTCCTTCTGCTAAGTCCTGCATTTCAATCAAACCAGTGTCAAGACCACTGGCTGCAGCCTGCAAAGCTACACCAGCTCCTGTAATCCCTCCACCAATAATCAAGAGATCCAAGGTACGTTCCTGCATTTTTTTAATTGACAATTCACGTGTTTTCTTTGAAAATTCCATATTTACACACTTTCTAACTGAGTCGTTTCATTCTTAAACTAATCATTGCATCAAGAAACAGTATTAGTCATCTATTTCCGCAAAGACTTGCGTTGCTTTCACAGCCTTCTTCCAGCCCTTGTAGAGTTGTTCCTTGCGCGATTCGTTCATCGATGGCTCAAAGAGTTCTCCAGTCTCATTCAAGAGCTTCAACTCATCCAAGTCCTTCCAGTAGCCTACTGACAAACCTGCTAGGAAAGCCGCACCTAAGGCAGTTGTTTCTAAGTTTTTAGCGCGGGCAATATCGATTCCCAAAATGTCAGCCTGGAACTGCATGAGGAAGTTGTTCATAGCTGCACCGCCATCTACCTTCAAGACTTGGATAGCTGTCTGCGCATCCACTTGCATAGTGTCGATGATGTCACGTACTTGATAAGCGATGGATTGCAAAGTCGCCTTGATAAAGTCTTCTTTGCTTGTTCCACGAGTTAAGCCAAAGACCGAACCACGAGCATTTTGATTCCAATATGGAGCCCCTAGACCTGTAAAGGCAGGTACGACATAAACTTCGTCATTATTGTGAGAATTAAGAGCATATTTTTCAGACTCTGGTGAATTTTCAACCATGCGAAGTCCATCACGAAGCCACTGAATGGCACTTCCTGCGATGAAGATAGAACCTTCCAAGGCATAGTAAACCTTGCCGTTGATTCCATAACCAATCGTTGTCAAAAGGTTGTTTTCAGACAACTGCATCTCTTCACCAGTGTTCATGATGATGAAAGAACCTGTTCCATAAGTATTCTTGACCATACCTGGTTCAAAGGCCAACTGACCGAAGAGGGCTGCCTGTTGGTCCCCAGCCATACCTGAAATTGGCACTTCTCCACCGTAGAAATGGAATGGAGCAGTCTTGCCGTAGATTTCAGAGTTAGAACGAACTTCGGGAAGCATAGCCTTCGGAATGTTGAGGATTTCTAAAATCTCATCATCCCATTTGAGTTCTTTAATGTTATAGAGCATGGTACGAGCCGCATTGGAGTAGTCCGTCACGTGAGCCGCACCGTCAGTCAATTTCCAAACTAACCAAGTATCGATAGTACCAAAGAGCAATTCTCCTTTTTCTGCTCGCTCTTGAGCGCCTTCTACATGGTCCAAAATCCAACGAACCTTGGTAGCTGAGAAATAAGCATCGATGATCAAACCAGTCTTTTCATGGAATTTTTCCACATAACCTTGGCTTTTTAGTTGTTCAGCTAGAGGTGCTGTCTGGCGTGATTGCCAAACGATAGCATTGTAGATAGGGAGCCCTGTTTTCTTATCCCAGACGACAGTTGTTTCACGCTGGTTGGTAATCCCGATTGCTTCGATTTGACTTGGTTTCACACCACTTTCGATGAAAGCACCCGCGATAACTGACTGAACAGAGTTCCAAATTTCATTGGCATTGTGCTCAACCCAACCTGCTTGAGGAAAAATCTGAGTGAATTCTTTTTGACTAGAGCTGACCTTTTCTCCTTTTTTGTTAAAAATGATGGCACGAGAACTGGTCGTTCCTTGGTCAATGGCCATGATGTATTTTTCTTGTGACATGTGCTGTCCTCCTGATAAAATCTTGAGGGGGTTCCTCTTTACAGTAACTAGTATACAAAATAAAGCGCTTTCTTGTTTATCAATTTTTTTAAAATTTTAAAAAAATGTGAGGAGATTGTGCGAATTTCACAAAAAAACCTGAAAATTCAGGCCTTTTAGGCAAAGAGCATCTGACGAATCTTTGCCAAATCCTCCATATCCAAATCATTTTTTAAATAATAAACCGGAGCCTGTTCTTTCTTATGAATCGGGTTGTTGGTAATTAACAAATCATAATGTCGACTGGGATCATAGGCTTCAATGGCAATAAAACGATTGTACTCCAAATATCGTTTTAAAAGGGCCGACATTCTCGAAAAAACAAGGAAGCCTGCTGTTAGATCTAGCCCTATTCTCAGACGTTTTCCTATATTTTCTGCCATATACTCCATCAACTGAAGCCATTCCCAGAGGATTTTCTTATCCAGATCCGTCCCCTGATGAAAGGCTGGCAAGGAGGCGAAAATTTTCTGAGCAATATCTCGAAAGTCATGCTCCATCAGCAAATAAGGGTGCCGATGCTCTATCTGATACTTGTAACGATCTTGCAAGATATAGCCTTTATAGAGATAAACTTGACCACAAAGCTGACTGAGTTCATAGGTGACATGGTCCTCTGTGCAGTCCCCCAGCAACTCCTCCTTCTTCATTTCTTGAATCAATTGCGTCAACAAATCGGCTAATTGCCCTCCGAAACCAAGGATATACTCCATAGTATGAAGGGGCAAAATACGATGGGAAAGGAGAAATGAAAAGAATACCATCATCTCACCATCCTCAGCTCCTAGAGGAAGGTGTTGCCCAGCAAAAAAGGACGGAACCTTTCGAAGCAAACGAAGGTAGAAAATATTGTCAAAATACCCCCGCATTTTTTCTTCTATAACCTGAAATTGACAGGCGTTAACCCGAAGGCGCTGTTGACTGATATGATTCCAGAGAACCAAGTCTAATTTCTGACCCGAAGACAAGCTGGCACCGCAAATTTCTTCTAAGCTAGCAATCTCTTGTTTTCTCTCAGCTTTCTGCATGTGACCTTCCCATTCCTGACTGGACCAGACCTTGCGGAAAAGGCAGAAATAAAAGTAACGAATCTGATGCTCTGGACCTCGCCAACGACCATTTTGGATAGATAAGTCAAACTCTGACAAAATATGATTTAGACTAGCTAAGTGGCGACCAAGCGTGGCCTCGCTAATCATCAATTCTTGAGCCAGTTGATGGGCTAGGAACTGTTGGTGATAGAGAAGGTAAACCAAAATTTGGTACTTAATGGCATTGTCTAGAAACAAGCTCCGAATCTCTCTCCCCTTTGTGGCAGTACCGACAGACAGACGCAAGCTTTCATCATCCAAGTGGATGGCCAGCTCTAACCCTCTTTCCAAGGCATTTTCGTTAATCAGAGAGATGTACTTGGTTAGAGTCGCCTTTGAAAAGCCTGTTTCTTCCATGGCTTCCTTGACGGTTGTCTGCGAATCTTGTAACAGAAAGGAAAGGACTAAAAATTGACCAGATTCGGCTTTTTCCATCAAATCACCTAAATACATTTGTTACCCCTTTCATTTTCTCCTTCAAGCATAGCATAAATCTTTCAAATGCTGAAATAATCTGTTTCTCATTTTATTTTAAGGTTGATTTCCTCGTCATTATTCCACAGAAACAGCAAACACACGACTCCCCCTTTGGGCATTTTTATGCTAAAATAGTAGCTATGGATAAAATTATTAAAACTATATCAGAAAGCGGGGCCTTTCGTGCTTTTGTCCTTGATAGCACTGAAACCGTCCGCACTGCTCAAGAAAAACATCAAACTCAAGCCAGTTCAACTGTTGCACTTGGCCGTACCCTTATCGCTAGCCAAATTCTCGCAGCCAATGAAAAAGGAAATACCAAACTAACTGTTAAAGTTCTTGGAACCAGCTCTCTCGGTGCCATCATCACCGTCGCAGATACCAAGGGAAACGTCAAAGGCTATGTGCAAAATCCCGGTGTAGATATCAAAAAAACTGCAACGGGTGAAGTCCTTGTTGGACCTTTTGTTGGAAACGGTCAATTCCTCGTTATCACAGACTATGGTACTGGAAATCCTTACAACTCCATGACTCCCCTCATCTCTGGGGAAATCGGTGAAGACTTGGCCTATTACCTGACTGAAAGCCAACAAACTCCTTCAGCAGTCGGCCTCAATGTTCTTTTAGACAAAGACGACAAGGTCGAAGTTGCCGGTGGCTTCCTTCTCCAAGTGTTGCCAGGAGCCAAGGACGAGGAGATTGCCCGCTTTGAAAAACGCATCCAAGAAATGCCAGCCATCTCAACCCTTCTGGAAAGCGATGACCATATCGAAGCCCTTCTCAAGGCCATCTATGGTGACGAATCTTACAAACGTCTATCTGAAGAAGAAATCCGTTTCCAATGTGACTGCAGTAAAGACCGTTTTATGAACGCTCTTGCCAGCCTTCCAAATTCAGACCTTGAGGAAATGAAAGAGGAAGACCACGGGGCAGAAATCACTTGTCAATTCTGCCAAACAACTCATAACTTTGATGAAAACGACCTGGAGGAGCTCATTCGTGACAAATCTTAATACACCTTTTATGATTGGCAATGTTGAGATTCCCAATCGTACTGTTTTAGCACCCATGGCTGGCGTGTCAAACTCAGCCTTTCGTACTATCGCAAAAGAGCTCGGAGCTGGACTCGTTGTCATGGAAATGGTCTCTGACAAGGGAATCCAATACAACAATGAAAAAACCCTGCATATGCTTCATATCGATGAAGGAGAGAACCCTGTTTCTATTCAACTTTTTGGTAGCGATGAAGATAGCCTAGCACGCGCAGCAGAATTCATCCAAGAAAATACTAAGACCGATATCGTCGATATCAACATGGGTTGCCCAGTTAACAAAATCGTGAAAAACGAAGCTGGCGCTATGTGGCTCAAGGATCCAGACAAGATCTACTCTATTATCAACAAGGTCCAATCTGTCCTTGATATCCCCCTCACTGTCAAAATGCGCACTGGCTGGTCTGATCCATCCCTAGCCGTGGAAAATGCCCTCGCTGCAGAGGCTGCAGGTGTCTCTGCCCTCGCTATGCATGGCCGTACCCGTGAACAAATGTACACAGGTCACGCAGACCTCGAGACCCTTCACAAGGTTGCTCAAGCTCTGACCAAGATTCCATTTATCGCAAATGGTGATATCCGTACGGTACAAGAAGCCAAACAGCGTATCGAAGAAGTCGGGGCTGACGCTGTCATGATTGGTCGCGCAGCCATGGGAAATCCCTACCTCTTCAACCAGATCAACCACTACTTTGAAACTGGAGAAATTCTCCCTGATTTGACGTTTGAAGACAAGATGAAAATCGCCTACGAACATTTGAAACGCTTGATTAACCTCAAAGGAGAAAACGTAGCCGTTCGTGAATTCCGCGGCCTCGCTCCGCACTATCTCCGAGGAACATCTGGCGCTGCCAAACTTCGTGGAGCCATTTCACAAGCTAACACCCTAGCAGAGATTGAAGCCCTCTTGCAATTAGACAAAGCATAATACACAAAAAACCGTAACTCGCTTGGAGTTTACGGTTTTTTAGATCCTAGGAAAATCTAGATACTATTATTGAATCAAGGCAACGCTTGAAACTTTACCATCCGCACCTGTTGTAATTTGGATGATTTTTCCTCCACCGATTTTGGCATTATACTTGCCATCATCAAGGGTATAAGAGTAGCCTCTGATAGAATAGTTTTCTTTCTTTCCATCTGTAGTTTCTACTGTAAATTGGCCCCCTGATGAAACCGTAATAGTTTCGCCATTCGCTCCCTTCCAGTTGCCTGCAGCTGCTGAGAAGTCACCATCGACCATGGTTAAAACACCCTTGTAGCGTTTGTTGTGTTCTGCTTGCTTGTCTTGAAGTTTGCGGTCAGTTGTTGGATCATAGCCCGACTGGTTAGACTGGGCTTGAGAGTCTTGCTGAGTTGAAGGTGCCTGAGATCGAGCTTGTTGACTAGGAGCTGCTTGTTCTTGTCTTGATTCAGGTGCCGGTTTCGCTTGTGACTGATCTGCCGTTGTAGAAGACTGACCAGAAGATGCCTGAGCCTTTTCAGATGAAGCTGAGCTTGAAGATTTTTGTGTCTTGCTTTCTTTGCTAGAAGAAGCTGCTTTAGAGCTTGATGATTGACTTGTCTTGGCAGAGCTGCTGGTTTGAGTGGTTTCGTTTTTATTTCCACAAGCTCCTAGTAGCAAGGTAGAAGCCAATACAGTCGCTGCAATCAATTTGATATAGGTTTTCTTTTTCATTTTTCTACTCCTTTGTAACATTTTTGAAATGTTAAGAAATCTTTTTGTAATACAATTGTAACATTGGACTTTAAATCTGTCAACTATTTAGAGAAACTATTTTAAAAAATTTCTCTCTACTATTTCTATTCGTAATTGAAACAAAAAAATAGAAAATTTTTAAAATTAGAGTCCTATTTTTACATCACCTTTGTGTAATCGCTTGCATTGTGTTAGACATTTGATGTCTTCTATCTGACTGCAATCTTTTTGATTGTTTATATCGCTTTGTTATTTTTACATGAGAACTATCTCAAGTATCGATACAAAGACTTTTTTACTCACCTGTTGAGCAATTCTAAGAAAGATAGCCATTCATAAAAACAGCCGCAACAACAAAGTAACTTAATAAGGGCAAACAAAGAGGTCGGGATTTTGATCCCGGCCTCTTTATTTCAATCGATAGGTTTTTCTTGGTTTCTTTTTAGGTACTCGTTTGAGTCCGACTTCTTCTACATATTCGCCGTATTTTACGAGAAAGTTATTGCTGACGATTGGGCGACCTGGGTTGATGAGATTGACTAGTTCAGTTCCTTCGTAAACAGTGAACTCCTCTTCCAGCAGATAAAGGAAGGTCGGATTCCAATCGAGACGGCCTTGGATTCGTTTGATGGACTCTTGGATAATAGCATAATGGTCAAAGGCGAAGGCTCTCTCCTCCAACTCTACTCCCTCTAAGAAGCACTTGCCCGTCCGAAAATCCACATCTACAAAAACCACATCCTTAGCATCGTCTCCAGCCTGAACGAGGTCTAATGCGCGACTAGGCAGATAAACCAAGTGGGCAATGGTCACCGTCCAGCCACGCGGATCACGACCGGGAGTCGATACGGTCATCAATTGCTCGATTTTTTCTAAAGGTAGATCGAGATTGACTTCTTCTCTCACCTCGCGCTGACAGGCATGCGCAGCATCCTCTCCCTTATCCATAAAGCCTCCAACCAGAGCCAAACAGTTTTGATAAGGGTGAGCCTTGCGACGGATCAGCAAGAGTTTGATCTTTCCTTCAACAAAGCAGTAGGCTACCATATCTACTGTCACACTTGGTTTTTCATATTGAGGGAGTTCCTGCTTGTAGTACCAATCCAAAAACTCCTCCTGACTGGCATGGATTTCAAAATATTCTTTTTCCGTCATCCCTGCTGGAATCTTTATGTCTGCCATCTTATGCCTCCTTTCGAACTGCCTTGGTCCATTGGTACCATCCCACTAGACTGTTGAGTGTGTAAACCCAGTACATTCCTTGAATGTGGATATTTTCACCCCACCAGAGGTAGATACTAAAGAGATTGGTTGCAATCCAGAAAATCCATTGCTCACGGTAGAGACGTGTCATCAAGAGTTGACCAACACCATTGGTCGCATCGGTAACACTATCACGGAAAGGGCGAGCGCTATTGATACTTTGGTAAGCCAAGCCCATACCAATCCAGATAATGGCAGTCAAGGCCAAGTACTTGAGCCAGTCAATAACAGATAATTTCTTAGCTTCAAAGTGAGATTCTTCTGGTTTTCCTT